>JBKQKT010000691.1:0-10163 GCA_052147365.1 Candidatus Korobacteraceae bacterium
CACGTGACCCTAAAGTGGGATCGGCTTACTTGTCCTTGCCTGCAGCAGCCGCGGCCCCGTCATCGACCTTGGTAATCCTGAAGCCATGCGGACGGTAGTCCGGGGGCAAGAATTCCGCCGGAATGGCCGTCTTGTTCCCGTCGCGAAGCGAATGGTAAACGGGTGACATGATCTCGACGCCCGCGGCATAGAAGCAGTCCTGAATGTTCGCGTGCAGGTTGGAATACGTGATGAACATGGCGTGGGGATTCCGCGTGTAGGCGTTAATTTCGTATTGCACATACGAATCCTCCAGTTGTCTTTGCAGTACAAACGGAGCTGGCTCTGCCAAGATGTCGCGCGTCTTGCCGGCAGCTTCGAGCAATAACCCGTGGACGGTACGCCAAGGCGTGTCGTAGCCAATGGTCACGGAGGTGTGGAGGATCACGCCTTCCGTTTGCCCCAGCAGGCTGTAGTTGATGACATGGCTGCCCAGCACAACCGAGTTGGGAATGACGATTTCCTCCCCCTGGAAGGTGCGCAAATGAGTGGCCAACATGTTTTGCGAGATGACATCCCCTATGTTGTCGCCGATCTTCACCCAGTCTCCCACGCGGAAGCCCCGGGTATAGGTCAGAATGATGCCAGCCACGGCATTGGCCACCGCCGAACTTGAACCCAGGGACAGCAGAACACCGAGAAAGATGCCCACGCCCTTGAAAGCCGGCGAATTCTCACCCGGCAAATAGGGGTATATGACGACTGCGGTAAAGGCAATGAGCAGGAATCGGACAATGTTGTAAGTCGGCTTAATCCATTCCGGATAAAACCCACGTATGCGAATGGTGCCCCGTTCGAACTCTCGCGCGAGGATCCTCACGAACTTCATCACGTAATACATGACGGCGAGAATGATCAGGATGTAAACCAGCTTGGGCAGATAGTCGAGGACCGCGGTCCCCACAAAGCGAAGGGGGATGAGAATGTAATCCAATAACTGTCTGCCGTGCAGACGGGTCCAAGGGAAGAATTTGAACTCAGTACCCAGGAACACCAGAGTGAGAATGAAGATGATGACGCCGCGGAGCAGTCGCACCAGCCCCACCAGGATGACGGCGAATCGCTGCCCTGCCAGGATCTCCGACTCCTGAATTTTGAAGCCTTTGAACAACGGAGCGCCAGGACGCTGCAGGCGCTTCACGAACCAGCGCGCCCCGATTACGACCAGCCCCACAGCCAGCACGTAAACGAGGAAAGTGACCACTGCGTAGATCGCGGCTCGAACCAGGAACTTCGCGCTGTGCTCGTGCCGTGCCTGCGTGACGGCATTGCGGATTTGGTTGGCGTAGTATTTGGCCAGCGCGGCGCGGGGAACATGCAGGCGTTTGGCATCCTCGTCGCTGACGATTGTCAGCACGTTGTCGCCAACCCTGATATCGGTTCCATACTCCGAGTCGTTTGTGGTGATGGCCGCGAGGTCGGCGCCTGGTGTGAACACCAGCTTCTCAAGCCGTTCTGATACTGTTTCTGCCCGGTCATGAGCTGGAATTGGGCCGAATGCTTCGTAAATCTCGAAGACTTCGTGGCCCTCGACCGTGACAGGGTACCCATGTGCCTCTTGGCCAGAGGACGGTGCGGGTTGCTGCCCTTGCAGAAGCACAGCACCTGCCATCAGTGCCGAGACGCACAGCAGGATTGTCAGGAGCAGGTTGAGGCCAGAGGATTTCGACTGACGAAACATGACCTGCCTTTCGGCGATCGCCGACGATTGAGAACCCAAATTGCGCATGAAGGCTCACGGCCATGTTAGGCCATCTGTGGCGCTGGACTCAAGGAATCATTGAGCATCTGGCGTGATCGGGATGCATCCTCTGCAGGTAATTGTCCGGCACGGGTTTCTGTTATGCTTGCCGGACAAAAATCCCACCCTTGGAAGGAGTCATGATGAAGGCACGACTGATTTTTCTGGTCTGCGTGACAGCCCTCTTCGCGCTTGGATCGGCTTCGGCGAAGAATCCCGCCGGCACTTCCAGCTCTTACTTGGCGCTGGGTGACAGCATCGTATTCGCGTATATAGACCAGGCGGGATACGAATACTACTATCCCACAAACTTCGTAGGGTATGCAGATTGGACGGGCTTAGCCTTGAGCTTGGACCCCGCGGATGCGGGCTGTCCGGGTGAGACCAGCGGCAGCTTTCTATCATCCATCGCGCCCGACAACGGATGCCGCCTCTATCGCATGTATTTTCCTCTGCACGTTGTCTACGGCTCAATCAGGTCCACTCAACTTGCTTTCGCCACAGGTTTTCTGCAGCGTCATAGCGACACGCAACTGGTGACGATCGGCATCGGCGTCAACGATCTGCTTCTGCTGGAGCAGCAGTGCAATGACGACCCGACGTGCATCGAGAACGGCGCGCCACAAGTATTTGCCATAGCAGAGGCCAACATGCAGACCATCCTCGCCGCACTTCGCGCTACGGGATACACCGGCGCCATCGTAATCGTGAATTATTACTCGCTCGATTACTCGGACCAGTTTGAAACCGAGTTGGTTGCTGGACTGAACCAGGCAATCACCGCCCCCGCGTCCGCTTACGGTGCCGTGGTAGCGGATGTGTTTTCGGCCTTCGAGGCCGCGGCTTCGAACCCGTTCGCGGGGGGAAACACCTGCGTCGCTGGTTTGCTCAACGCCAGTAACCCGCCGACCAGCCCGCCGACGTGTGACATCCATCCCAGCCAGTCGGGCCACAAACTGATGGCGCAGGTGATTGCGGAAGTTTACCAATCCCGTCGCGGGAAGAGTCGCGAGTGAGGGCTTACCCGCCAACCCGGCTTTACAGGCTGCTGAAATACTCGGAAAGCCGATCCGAGCAGGCTAGGTGCCGACGCTTTGTAGCTTCGCTCGCGCCTTGGCCTGGCGTGCGGCCAGCCACTGCATCCAGCGATCCAGGCCCTCGCCCGTGGTGCTGGACACGTCGATGATCTCCATGTTGGGATGGACTCGCCGGGCGTTCTCGCGGGCTACATCCGCTTTGAACGGAACGTAAGGCAGCAGGTCAATCTTGGTCAGCAGCATCAATTCCGACTTAAAGAAGATGGAAGGATATTTGAGTGGCTTGTCCTCGCCTTCGGTGGTGCTCAGCAAGACGATCTTCGCGTCTTCGCCGAGATCGTAGCTGGACGGGCAAACCAGGTTGCCGACATTTTCGACGATCAGCAGATCAAGTTCCTCCAGCTTCCAGCCTTCCAGATGCTTGCCGATCATTTTGGCGTCCAGGTGACAGGTGCCGCCGGTGGTGATCTGCTTCACGGGGAATCCGAACTTTGCCAGACGCTGAGCGTCGTTCTCGGTTTGCAGATCGCCGGTCAGCACAGCGACTCGGGTGCCCTTGTCCATGCGCTCGAGGGTACGCTCCAGCAAGGCGGTTTTTCCCGAGCCCGGAGCGCTGATCAGGTTGACGCATAACAGCCCGAGTTGCCGGTAACGCTCGCGCAACTGTTCGGCCAGCACCTGGTTCTCGTTGAGGACTTTCTTCTCGACGGCAATGCGGTTCATGACTCCACTTCCATATATGCGATGTCGAGCTCTTCTCCGCTAATGCACTTAGTGGACAAGTCGCCACAAAGCGGACACTGCGGGTCAAAGTCGTTCATGCGGAATTCGTACGCGCACTTGGAGCAGCGCTGCATGCGCGGGACGTATTCCAGGTCCAGCACCAGCAGCTCCCATTCAGTGTCCTTTATGAGCACCTCGAAGCCGAACTGGAGGGCATCCCGGTCAACGCCCGAGAGTTCCCCAATCTTAACGCCCACTTTGGTGATACGACCTTCGGGATGGCGCTGCGCTTCTACCTGCACGCATTCCAGAATTGACGTTGCGATGCCCAACTCGTGCATAGCTGTCCGACTCATTGTCGCACGTGGCCTCCGGACGTAGGTTTGCAGTGGCCAAAATTGGACAGTGCAGGCTGTTTACAATTTGTTGACAAATACCCGTCAATTCCATTTTTTACGGAACCTTTGACACTGGCGTTCGTCTATCATTCTGTCGGTGTAGCTCGTCTTCGTTTCCTGGGGTTTAACGCAGAAAAGGTAGCTCACCATGTGGAAACAGTGGGCCCGTGTCTGGGCCATCGGCTTCGTTGTGTGGACAGTCTTGGCGTTGCTGAGCGCAACGGGCGCGCACCTCTATATGGCGTCCGTGGGCAGCCCCGAGGGTTGGGGGCAGGTGCTGGCCTGGAGTGTTACGGTCGCCCTGATCTGGTCCTTCCTGACGCCGGTAGTGTACGAGCTCACCCGGCGATTTTCCTTCGATCGCAACAGCTGGACCACAGCCCTGCCCGTACACCTGATTGCGTGTATCGTTCTGACTTCTGTTGGGTCGGTGGTCGTCGTTTTGCTTGATCCACTGGTAACGTGGACGCCGGAGAAGCACGTTCCCTTCCTGGCGCACACTGCTTCACGCGTGTTGATGGACTTCCAGCGCTATTGGTACATCGTGCTGATCACGCAGGCGATCGCCTACTATGGCAAATATCGAGAACGCGAGTTGGAGTCGTCGCAATTGGAAGCACAACTCGCCCATGCCCAGCTTGAGGTGCTTAAGATCCAGCTTGAGCCGCACTTTCTATTTAATACCCTGAATTCCATCGCCGCACTGGCGCGTAACGACGGACTTGCTGCCGAAAACATGACGCTGCAGTTAGCTGACCTGCTGCGCTTCTCGCTGGACGCCGTGGGCATCCACGAAGTGCCGCTCAGCCGCGAGCTGACATTTCTGCAGAAGTACGTTGACATTCAGCAAACTCGCTTCCAGGACCGGCTGAGTGTGGAGATGGATATCCAACCCCACACGCTAGCCGCTCTGGTCCCGAACCTTCTCCTGCAACCGCTCGTGGAAAATGCCATTCGCCATGGCATTGGCCCGCGTCGTGCTCCCGGTTTCGTTCGCATATCGACACGCAAGGTCTTCGATGAGTTGTGGATGGAGATAAGCGACAATGGGCTGGGACTCACCGATTATGGAGGAGCAGTGCCCCCGGAAGGCGTCGGGTTGCAAAACACGCGTGCCCGGTTGCAACAACTCTACAACCACGATCACAAGATGACGCTTGAGGACGCTCCCGCGGGGGGTTGCATCGTCAAGATCCACATACCATTTCGCGAATGTTCTCCGGAGGTTAGTGACGTCAATGCCCATACGAGTGTTGCTTAGTGACGATGAATCGCTGGCGCGGGAACGCCTGCGCAGACTACTGGAAGAAGAGCCTGACCTGGAAGTTGTGGCTGAGTGCGGCGACGGCAAGTCGGCCATTGCTCTTATCAAGCGCGAGAAGCCGGACCTGGTCCTCCTCGATGTTCAGATGCCCGAGGTGGACGGCTTCGGAGTAGTCGCGGCGCTGAAAGAGCAAATGCCGCTCACTATTTTCGTGACCGCTTATGACCGCTATGCCATGAAGGCTTTCGAGGTTCACGCCCTCGACTATCTGCTAAAGCCGGTGGGTAAGGAACGCCTCTCCGAAGCAATCGGCCACGCGCGCAAGCAGATACAACATCCTTCGGAGGGCATGTTCCAGCGGCGAGTCCTCGATCTGCTGGCTGATCTCGAGTCGCGCCAGCAAGCGCCGCAGCGCATCGTGATTAAGGCCGATGGCGAGATTGTCTGTCTGAAACCCACCGAGATTGACTGGGCCGAGTCGGCGGGCAATTACGTTTGCCTGCATGTTGGCGGCAGCACGCACATCCTGCGCGAGACCATCACCTCACTCGAAGGGCGTCTTGGTCCCCGCCAGTTCATGCGCGTGCATCGCTCTACGCTGGTGAATGTGGACCGAATCAAGACGCTGCGGCCGTCGCTTTATGGGGATTATGCGATCCTGCTGCGCGATGGAACCAAGCTCACGCTAAGTCGCGGCTTCCGCGAGAATGTGCTGCGGCGATTGGGGACGACTTAGGGATACCGCTGTTCGCTTTCCGCCGCTCAGTTTCTTGACATGGTCGTCCCGGAGAAAACGAAATTCCGCGTGTCGGTGCGTAATCCAGCGGCTGCGTTTGACAGCCTGCATAGCCACTTCTAGAATCGAGGTTCGGGGCTGGACGAGGCGACGTCCGGCCTTTCCTTTAAGAGAGTACGAATTCCTGGCTCGTGCTCCTCGCGCAGCAGCTTCTCTGTCGCGCTTGCTTTGCGGCTGTAAATGCCGCATCTGTCCTTTTGGCGGTGTAGCTCAGGTGGTTAGAGCGACGGTCTCATAATCCGTAGGTCGCTGGTTCGAGTCCAGCCGCCGCCACCAATCAAATCAATAACTTCCGAGGGGACCTGCTCGATCTCCTGATCGAGCGTTTGCGTCCTGTTTGCGGATGTTTGCGGCATCTCCGTTAGCCTCACATCAAGCCGATCCACATACGAGACGTTCGCACCGGGGATGAGGTGCCCATAGATGTCCACCGTCACCTGGATGCTGCTGTGTCCCATCTGCTCCTTCACGTACACAATCGAGGCCCCGGCCTGGATCAAGAGTGAGCCGAAGGTGTGCCGAAGATCATGGAGCCGTATCTTGCGAATGCCAGCCCTAGCCAACACCGGAAGGAAATAGCGATGATAGAGGTTATCGTGATCGAGAATGATCCCCTCGGGCGACGGAAAGACCAACTCACCCGAGATGTCACTCTTCCCTTCAAGGTATGCGTTCAATAGCCGCTCATCGCGAACCTTGATAAGCACGCGACGAAGCTCGCGCGACAGATCGACCCGTCGCTGCTTCTTGCTCTTGGTGGTCGTGTGCTCCCGACGCACGTAGTTGTGCCGCACGAGGATGAAGCGGTTAGCGTCGTCCTCATCTTTACCGAACTGAATGTCTCCAAACTGAAGCGCGACCAGTTCTCCGCGACGTAGTCCGGCGCGCAGGGCAGTCAAAAAGAGCGGGTAATACTCAGGGCAGACGTCTAAGGCGGCATCCAAGAACTGCTGGGCCTCTGCAGTTGTGAGCGCCACGCCTTTGGTGTCGGCCGATTTTGCCGTGCGTGTGAAGCGACCAAGGCGGGCGGCAGGGTTGGCCTCGATCAGCCCGGCCTCTATCGCCTGGTTGAGCATTCCGCGGATAACACAAAGAACATTTCGGACTGTGTTGCGCGAGAGTTCCTTTGCAATGAGATCGTTGATGAGCGTTTTGATGTCGTCGCGCTTTACCTCATCGAGGCGTTTCATCGCAAATCGTGGGCGAAGGTATTGCCGGAGGACGCCCTCATACCCGTCAGCGGTGGACGTCTTACACTCCAAGCGGGCGTAGTCTCTCAACCACTCGTCAGCATACGCGCCGAATGTCGGCATCGAACGCTGCTCGGAACCGAAGATCCCGGTATCCCCTAACGCGAGCTTCGCTTCAACCTGGCGCCGCACCTCTTCGGCGATCTTTCGATCCTTCCCGATCACACGGGTCTTCCGTTTTCCTCGGTAATCGACGACCAGATACCATTTGCCGCGCAGCTTGCGAATCTTCACTCCCATGCCTTTAGCTCCTCATCCTCTGCATCACATCGTTAACTATCGCGCTAACACTTTGCGGCGGTTGCACCGTGTGAGCTGCCAGCCATGCGTCAAAAGCAGCTCGGCTAATTAGCAGCTTATTACCTACCTGTACCGCCGGCAACGGATTCGTGGGCCGATGAATCCACTCCCGAACCTTGCGCACCGAGACCGAGGCAAACTGAGTCAGGGCCCGGACATCGAGCCATTCCCTTTGCACCGCGGTAGCGAATTGGACTCAACTTTGCCCATCTATATCACGGCACATTTGTTCTTGTGTTTATCGGTCCTTCCAGCGGGCGCGACATAGCCGACTCGCGATGGCCCTCCAGAAATTTGACGAGACTGCGCTCTGAAACAAATACGGCACGCCCGAGCTTGAAAAAATCAAGCGCACGCTGTGAACGGTATTGTCGCAATCTGTGCTCTGGAATCCCGTAGAGCGTCTTCGCCTCCCTAGAGGTCAGTGCCCGGTCACCTTGACGGTTTGTCGCCTACGCTTCCTTGTGCCCAGCCCGTCGGAACGCGTTCAGGCAAGAGAGCGGAACGGGCGTTATACGTCACTTTGAGAGCTGACACAGCCATATGCGCTGAGGCGATTGCCTGAGTGAAGCAGCGAAGTGCACTTTGTCACTATGGCCGCAGTTACAGGCGTGCTGTTCGCTGGCGGAGGGATCAATCGCAGAAGGTCCCCAACTCACCCACTACCTTTCACGAGCCCACCGGAAGCCAAGGGATCGGCAGCCCCGAAAGAAAGGCGTTGGTAAGCTCTCATCGGGATTCTCGATCCTTGGCGTCCGCGTTGAATACACGCGTCGTCTTGTCTTAGTTGAGTCTCCGCTGACGCTCCCGCAGGGTCAGCAGCGTGCCGGCAGCCGCCAACACGACACTGGGAAGGAGAGCGTAGGCCGGCAAGCGGAGCGTGCAGACACCGCCCAGTAGCGCGCCGGCAGCAAAGCACAGCAAAATCATCGAGCCAACGATGGCTTCTCCCCGGAGTTTGGGATCTGTTTCTCCCAGGGCGAGTTGCACCCAACCGGATACGGCACTGCGGAGGTTGCTGGTGGTCATGGCGCTGTTGAACTGCCATGGACCGATGTTGGAAAAGCTGGTGTTTTGCAGGGCTGCAGAAAAGGCGATCAGAAGCACGGCGCAGAAATCCGGGACGTATCTACCGAAGAAGAGAAGCGCCAGCAGAATGAGCAGCTCCAGAGCCTGACAGATCAGGGTAGGGCGGAAGGTTTGCTTTTGAGGGCGGACCCTTAGGAGACGCGCGACAGCCACGCCGCACATGTACGCCAAGATGGACGGGAGAGTCTTCCACGCCGAAGGCCAGTTGCCCGCGGCCGCGCGGACCCCGAATAGAACGACATTGCCGGTTTGCGCGTTGGCAAAGACATGGCCGCGCGCCAGATAGGAATAGGCGTCCAGAAAGCCGCCGAGGATGGCAAAGAGGCTGGCGATCGCGAACATGCCTGAGAGCGAGCGCAAGGAGGGAACAGGGTCGATGATTCGCGCGGTTTCAGGCACAGGGATTGATACCCGCAGAATACCGGGATCGGATGTGGCGATAGTAATGGATTTTGTGAGGCGAGTGGCGGGGCTGTGGCAGTTTTGGCGTTGGCGGGGCTGCGAAGAGGAAATGTCAGCTTAGTCCCAATGTTCCTTCGCAGAGCCCGTTAGCGTCACCACGTGGGCGTGTAGTCGGCTACGCTTCCTTGTGCTCGGCCCCTGGGGACGCGTTCAGGCAAGAGAGTGGAACGGGCGTTATCCGGCCACAAAGCGCGGATTGGACCCTGGCGAATCTCCGATAAGCATAACTAGGCGAGCAGCGCCTCATGCAGGGGCACCTTGTTTGTGCTGCCCGGCGGTTCGCCGTGGCAGATGCTCCCACACTCCGCGCGCCGAGAGGATGACGGAGAAGAGCGCGGTAACGCCGAGCGCGAGGAGTGTCCAGATAAAGAAGAAGGCTCCGCTGGATTTGGCGATCGCGCCGCCGACTCCCGCCCCCTTCATGTGGATGATAGGGACGACCAACCCAAGGAGCGACCCGAGGAGGATGATGACGTACCCCGATCGCCTTTCGGCCAGCACCAGCGTTCCGTACAGCCAAACGACCAGGATGGCACCGCAGTGAGTTTTGAAAGCGTTCCTGGCTCCATCCCGCGGACGATGTCGTCCGTCAGGTGAAACGTCAGGAAGAGGATCGAGAGCAGAGACGCGATGGTTAACATAACGTTGTGTTTCATTGGATATTCTCCATGTTAGATTGGAGCGCCCTGATCTTGCATTGCGCGGAGGATCTCCGGGTCGCCGACCGCTGACCAAGTCCATGCCTGCCAGATGATGACCGAGGTGCACACAGTCTCGATCGTCGCGAAGAACACGTACGCTGGATAAATGGGGTCCCGAAAGTCACCGTTAGTCAGAGGCAAAACGAAGGTCAGGAAAGCGTTGGTAAGGGTCATAACGCCACCCGCGATGATATTCGCCAGCCGGTTCGCTCTAAACGGAAGCAGTCGACACGCCACAATCATGGCGATGGGTATTTCCATCAAGACCGCTGAACCCAGCAGAGCCCATTGTGGAAGGTGTGGGGCTGAATTCGGCGAGCCAACGAAAGCGAACAGGGCAAGCACGTCCGCATACAGGTAGTT
>JBKQKT010000692.1:0-4016 GCA_052147365.1 Candidatus Korobacteraceae bacterium
CGGTGGCAACGGCGCGCTTCGTCTTGGCGAAGGCGGGCGGGTCGAGCACGATGGTGTCGTACTGCCGGCCAGCGCTGGCGTAGTCCTTGAGCAGGTCGAAGGCATTGGCCTCAATCCATTCGATCTCACCGCAGCGATGTGCGGCGTGATTGAGTTGCTCATTCTGCTCGGCGATCTCCAGCGCAGGGCGCGAGGAGTCCACGCCGGTCACGTGCTCGCACATCCGCGCAAGGTGCAGCGCGAAGCCGCCCTGATAGGAAAAGCAGTCAAGCGCCTCGCCATGGGCGTAGCGGGCAGCGGCAGCGTAGTTTTCGCGCTGGTCAAGGAAAGCGCCGGTCTTCTGCCCGCCAAGGCCATCGAAGTGAAAGCGGACGCCGTTCATCGTGAGCACAGTGCTGGAGCGCTCGCCACGCACCAGTTGCGACTGGCGCTCCGGCAGTTGCTCCAGCTCGCGAATGTGGGGCTCCACGCGCTCCACCAGGCCGCACGTGGGGAAGTGCTCGGCCAGCGCCTCGATGACGATTTGCCGCAGGTCGTCGCGATCGAAGGCCTGGGTGAGCCCCTGCATCGAGAGAACATCGTTGTACTTGTCAACGATCAGCCCAGGCAGCAGGTCGGCTTCGCTGAAGATCACACGGTAGGAATCGGTATCGCCGGCAATCTGCTGGCGAAACTGCACGGCGCTGGCGATGCGCTCACGCAGCAGCGATGGCAGCCGTTCTTCGGTGATCTCTTCGCCGGTCAGCAGGCGGATGGCGATCTGGGAAGCGTCGCTGTAGAACGCCGAGCCCAGCTTGCGGCCACGCTCGTCATGCATCTGGACCAATGTTCCACGTGGAACATCAACATTCTGCGGGAGATCCGAGCGATACACCCACAGGTGCCCGTTCCGTAGCCGGGCTGCGCCGCGGCGATTGACCGTGATCACCGGAGTCGGGCTGACCAAATCATCCTCCATGAAATCAAAGACTTATCTTAACCTCCGACGCAAATGCATCCCATCATCTGCCGGAGGGCGGCTAAAAAGGAGGGTCTCGATGCGACGCAAGTGAGATTGATGGCGCCAGCGCCGAATGGTTGATTCTGGAGGAAACGGCTGGTCCGGCGATGTTACTGAGCGGCCGCTTCGTCTGCTGGGGCCGGCTCTTCCTCCGGGGCTTCGGGGGCAGCTTTCGACTTGCGTTTCTTCGGTTCCGCTTCAGCTTCGCCTTCCGGCTTGGGCGGCGGCGGAACGAAATACAGGATCCGCTGGCAGGAATCGCAATAAATCATCTCTTCGCCCTTTACCACGTCCTGATAGACCTGCGGGCGCAGGATGACGCGGCAGACCGAGCACATCTGGTCTTCGTGCACGGCCGACAGTGCCGAGTGCCTCAGTTTCATCACGCGGTCATAGTGGCGAAGAGTGTCGTCGCTGATGTTAGCGCGAAGCTCCCGTCGTTGGGTATTGAGTTCGGCCAGCGCTTTCTCGTCCTCGGCGGTCTGCTGGCGCGCGTGTTCTTTTTCCTTCTCGTTCTCGGCGGCGGCGGCCTTGAGCGCAGCCTCTGCCAGCCTCAGTTCTTCCTTGCGCGCGTCGGCGGCGACCATGATCTCGAGGATCTTGTCTTCCAGCTTGCGGATCTGGGCTTCAGCCTGTTCAATCTCGCTCAGCAGCGCTTTGTATTCCTGATTGGTTTTAACGTTCAGCGACTGGTCGCGGTACTTGCTGATCTTCTGCTGCTGGTCCTGGATGTCGGATTCATGCTTGCGCCGTGCGTTTTCGTCCGCCTTCATCGCGGCCTTTACGGCCTCGACCCGGGCCTGAGAACCGGCGAGCTTCGCCTCAATCTGCCGGACTTCAGCAGGCAATGCCGCCACTTCCTGCTGAAGTGCGGCAATGCGGGAATCGACCTGTTGCAGGTCAATCAGCTTGTTGAGATCGGAATGCATCAGACCTGCTGGATTCTAGCATGCGGAAATTTGCCCGCCACTCGCAGTCCATTCTACAGACCGCGCTTCGCGGCTGGGTTCGTTCTTGATATAGACTTTCCCATCATCCAATTTTTACCCTCGGAGAAAAACGTGAAAGTGAGCTCCGCAGCACCTCTACTCTGCCTCTTCTCTGCACTATTTGCATTCGCCCAGACCGACACCAACTCTCCCGCACAAGAAGTACAAGGCGCTAAGCAGCTGACCATCGAGTCGATCTTCAAGGACGCAGGCATCCTGGGACGCGCACCCGAATCGATCAAGTGGAGTCCGGACGGCACGAAGGTCTCCTTCGTCCAGCGTGATGACAGCGGCGAGCGCGGCGCGCTGTACTTTGTGGACGTCACCGGCGGCAAGCGCGCCGTATTGGTTTCGAGTGAGAAGCTGTCAACACTGGCGCCGTCAACGAGCGCCATCAAGGACGAGCGCAAAAAGGAAGCGGCCCAGCGTTATTCCATCGCCGCCTACCACTGGTCTCCCGATTCGAAGAAGTTGCTCTTTGATTCGCAAGGGCAGCTTTGGCTCTACACGCTGGACACAGGCACGGCAGTACAAGTCACATCGAGTTCCGAGCCCACCGGAGACCCCAAGTTTTCTCCCGACGGCAATCGCATATCGTACCTCCGCAAGCACAACCTGTTTGTGCGCGAACTGGATCGTGGCGGTGAGCGGGCGTTGACCAAGGACGGTAACGACAACCTGATGAACGGCGAAGTCGATTGGGTGTACGAAGAGGAGCTCTACACACGCAGCAACTACTTCTGGTCGCCGGATGGTAAGCAGATCGCATTCCTACAGATGAACGAGAAAGAGGTCCCATCCTATCCCATCACCGACTGGATTCCCTTGCATGCCACCTTGGATGAGCAGAAATACCCGCAACCCGGCGATTCAAATCCTGATGTACGCCTCGCTGTCGTGAGCTCCGACGGCGGCAAGCTGAAGTGGATCACGGTGGCCGGAGCTGCGGGTTCCTTGCCGCTGGGCGGCGATCCCAACGTTCTGGTTCCGCGCTTCGGCTGGGTGCGCAACGGCCTGCTATGGGCCATGGTCCTGAACCGCGTGCAAGACCGGGTCGATTTGTATTTCGTCGAGGTTAACAGCGGAAAGTGGAAGCTGATCATGACCGAGAGCACGGATGCGTGGATCGACATGCATCCCGAGGTCGATTTCCAGCTTCTGTCGTCAGGAGATCGCTATTTGTGGACAAGCTGGCGCGACGGGCACAACCACATCTATTTGTACCAGTTCGATAAGGAGAACCCGCTAAGCGGCGAAGCCAAGATAGTGGCTCAGCTCACGCGCGGCGACTGGGAAGTCGAGAGTATCGATGGCGTGGACGAGCAGCGAGGGGTCATTTACTTCTCAGCCAATGAAGGCGATTGGCGGCAGAAGAACGTTTTTGCCGTGGGATTGGACGGGCAGAACTTTCACCGCGTTTCCAAGGAGAACGGTTGGCATTCCGCCGACTTCGACCCCAAGAACTCGAAATATTACGTGGACCACTACTCCGCCCTGACCACGACGCCAAGCTTGTCGCTGTGCACTGCCGACGGCCGCTGCAATGCCTTCTGGAACGCGCGTAGCGTGGAGGGATACGACCTGCTTACGCCCAAGTTCGTCGAGTTAAAGGCCGCGGATGGCAAGACGACGCTCGAGGGCGTCATTCTGCTGCCGAAGAGCGGGCCGATGATGGCAAACGGCAAGGCGCCACTGATCCTGAATCCTTACGGCGGGCCGGCTGCGCAGGACGTGCGCGATGGGTGGGGCGCGATCAGCTTCTTCGACCAGATCCTGGCGCGCCAGGGGTTTGCCATCCTGAAAGTTGACAACCGCGGAATGGGGAATCGGGGCAAAGCTTTTGCACTGCCCGTCAAGCATAACCTCGGCGAGGTCGAACTGGCTGATCAACTGGCAGCTACGAAGCAGGCGCTGCAACAGTTCCCGCAGCTTGATGCAGGCCGCGTTGGCTTCTGGGGCTGGAGTTACGGGGGATATTTGACACTGTACGCGCTGGAACACAGCGATTTGTTCAAGGGTGGGGTGTC
>JBKQKT010000693.1:0-5280 GCA_052147365.1 Candidatus Korobacteraceae bacterium
TCTACACCGAAGTGTTGGGGCTGCAGTCTGGCCCCCGACCGGAATTCAAGTTCCCTGGCATCTGGCTGTACAATGCCGGCCATGCGGTGGTGCATGTGGTGGGCATCGACCGCGCGAACCCGCAGCCCCTGATCGACTATCTCGGAGAGAAGGCGCTGAACGATGGCTCGAAAAGCAGGGCAACTGATTTCAGGCGGGCCACGAACGTGGCTTGTTCGCGTATCGCTTGGCCGTGATCCCGAGAAAGGAACTAGGAAGTACCACAACAGAACCGTTCATGGCTCGTTCCGCGAGGCACAAACATACCTGATCGCTAAACTTCAAGAACGCGATATCGGCCGTCTTGCTCGCGCCGCCGCGATCAGACTTGATGACTATCTGGACCAGTGGTCGGGAACCTCGGCCAAGCCAAGTTGCGGCCGAAAAGCTATGCCGACTATGAAAGCCTGTTACGTCTCCACATCCGTCCATCTCTTGGCGACCGGCCGCTCGGGGCGTTCGCGCGGTGGGGAACAGGCAATCGGCCAATCTGCGGCGAGGGCGACAAATGAAGTTCGTAGAGCTGGCCCACACGCAGTCTCGGCGCGCCCTGCATTTCGGTGCTCGCTACGACCACCGTGGGTGTGGTGGCGAACAGAGCTCGCTCCTTGCTGACATCCCAGGTATAGCTGTCGCAGGAACCCGCCGGCGGCGCCGCCTGAAGTTCGCCGCCCATGACCAGACTCAGCCAAAGCAGGTGAACGCAGGTTAGCCTTATTCTCATTTCGCCTCGAATCGCATGAGTGGGGACCTCACTTGAGGTAAATCGCAGCGCTAATCGCTCCGCCCAGATCCCCCAGCTCGGCGCTTTTTCTCTTGCCTGCTGGAACATACTCCGAGCCTTTGGATTCTCCATGGCATGCCATGCAAGAAGCCTCGTAGTATTCGGGGATCAGCATACGGTAAGCCCTTCTGCCACTCAACTGAGCCTCCTGCTCCACAAGTTCGCCTTTCTTCCATCCCGCCGATTGAAACTTGCTCTTGATCGTGTGGTCCTCCCAGGCATCCGGCGAATTTGGCTTTTCGCGACCTCGATCGGCGGAGGCTGTTAACTTGGCATAACCAAGTTGGCCCACTTTCTGGTTGAAGCGCTCGGCTACCCGACTGGCGAATACTGCCGGTGGACACTCTTTCAAGCCAAGGTGGGGACCGCCGCTGAGCGGACGTATCTCATCCATAACCTCCTGCATCGCATCCATCTCAGCTTTCAGCATCTGTCCCTCCGCGGAGGTCGGATCGAGGTTCGGAACCGGACGGCCGGAGTGCTCCGCGAATTTCGCCTTGACTAGATCGATCAGCATCGCTCCGTTTACATCTTTCCTGGTCTTCCGATTGTCCTTGCCCAGCTGATCGGAAACAACCTGTCGGGCGGCATGTAGCAAGGTGGTCAGATGGAGCAGAACGGTATGATCGATCGCGTCCTGCGTGGCCGCCTCCTCCGGCATGATCCTCTCCAGCAGATCCGGCGAGACGGAGATCTCCCCGGTGAACGGCCGATCGTGCGAGGCGATCAGCAGGATGGACACCGCCACTCCGGTTGCGAAGATTCCCAGCGCTGCGGCGGCTGCGCCTCGATTATGGACGTGGATCATGGCGATGGCGACTAGGGTGCACATCGCTTGCAGCAGCAGGGCAGTCCATTTGACCCAGTTCACGCTCGATCGGCTGACGATAATCCTCTGGCGCCGTGCCTCGATGGCGCCTTCCAGCGCGGTGACGATTTCGCGTTGGGCGGTCACTTGCCCTTCGCTGTGCGGCGTGACAGCCAGGATCACCTGCAACTCCTCTGCCAGCGCAACCGGCGTTACCGCCAACGAGGCCGACTGTTCGGCCATCATCGGCCATTCGTAGGTCACCGCGTCGTGAATATGACGGCGCGTCAGTTCGCGCAACCGTGCTTCCGGTTCTCCAGGAAAGCTCGCTGCCAGAAATACAACAGTGCTTAGTTCGCTGGCTTCGCGGTTGACGGCCGCCTTGGCGTGATCGATGTCATTCCAGACCTGAGATGCGACAAACGCGACCAGCAGACCGAAGATGATGCCGAGCGGGGGCAGCATGCCGGGCGAGATGCCCTTAAAGACGGCCGTTCGTTCACCCGCTGCAAAACGCGTGACGACGGCGAAAATTGCCCACGCGGTCAAGTAGGTAAGGGTGGACACGACAAGGGCCATCCAACCCACGGGGAGGCTCTCGAGCCACTCGCCCATGTTGCTCTCCTAGACGGTTCGTGTTGTTAAGTCATGATACCAATCCCTGTGAGGCACGTTATTCCTGAGTGCGACACGTGCCCGGCGCCGCGTGAATTGAGCCGCGACTCTCGTTCAAGCAAGTTACGATTGCAATTCCCGCGCGGTAGTATTGGCGATTATGCATCCCAAGACGCAGGGAATCCTGGAGTCCTCACTCTATGTAGATGACGTGGCCCGGTCTGCCCGGTTCTACGAGAAGATCTTCGGGTTTCGCGTCATCAGAGACTTTGGCGGGCGCGGCTGCGCCATGGAGGCGGGTACCAGCCAGGTCTTGTTGTTGTTTACAAAGAGCGGCTCGCGTGCAATGCAGACGCCGCACCATGGCGACGGCGAATTGCATGTCGCGTTCGCGATTCGGGCGGAAGAACTGACTGCCTGGGAAGACTGGCTCGCAGCGAACGAAATCGCGGTGGAAGAGAAACGAACGTGGGAGCTTGGCGGCCAGAGTATTTATTTCCGCGATCCAGACCGGCATCTGATTGAGATTGCGACACCGGGCGTCTGGTCGATCTATTGATGCGGCCTATTCTGCACACGCTAGGACTTGTTCCCAATCCTGACTCGTCGGCGACTCGGAAGCCATACCCCGATCGGCAGACACACAAGATAGTTCCCGGCGGAGATACCATGGACACGCAAGGAGCCGTATGAAAGAAGTCTTCACCAAGAGTTTTTGGCAAGGTGTAAAAAACACTTTTCATGAAGCCCTCGAAGATTCGCCACCAACCGAAAACGCGTTGAAGACTCCGGCCGAGGGCGATCCGAACGCGTCTTCCACACCAGCGACCCATCCCCTTCCGCGACCCCATCGTCGCCATCGGTTCCGGGCGGAACCAGCGGAACTCCTCTCTGATATCAGTAACTTCCATCGGAACCAACGACGGAACCACGGTGGAACCGAACGGAACTCCCGGCCGGCATGGGTTCGAGATCGGTTCCGAACCGGTTCCGGTGCGGTTCCGGAGTTCCGTTAGTTCCGTTCTTTACCACCCCACAGGCGCAAGGCGCCAGCCGGCCGCACTTCACCGATCGGCGCCCCCCGGATCAGCGATGTCCAGCAACGTTACGCTCTCTTGCTCGTTCGGGTCGGTGCGGGCGATCAGGCCGACGCAAGGTTCCGAGTTGCTCGGGTTGTAAGGCAGGTGCGGAGTGTTCGCCGGAATGTACAGGAAATCTCCCGCATGCATCCACATGTGCTCGCGCAGGCCTTCGCCATACCACATGCCCGCCTCACCGGACAGTACGTACACCGCGCTTTCGTGATTCTTATGCAGGTGCGGCTTGGCGCGCCCGAGCGGCGGGATGGTCACCGTGTGGAGGCAAAGCCCTCGCGAACCTGTTGTTTCAGCCGCAACGCCGGCGAAGTAGTCGAGGCCTTGCTTGCCGTGGTAGGACGTGCTGCGCTCGATCAGGACACAGGTGCGATCGGTGCTCGTCGTCATGCGTATACCCTCCAACCACCATGTTAACCCTGGCCGATCCGAGTGAAGGATTGACGGCCCAGTGAGGGCCAGTCCAGGCGTCCGCCAAAGGTGGCCCGCAATACGGTGGGCGGGGAAAAAGAGTCAGCGGTGGGGCATTCATTCTGTCACAGGCCGCTTGGCGCAAACGAGTGGCGTGGACCAGAAGTCTAAACGTACCCTGTGTGCCGCGGTTCCTTTCCGCCTTCTCTCTCCGACCCATACCCCCACACTTAGATTTCAGCGGGATCAGGGCCCCGCGCTGCAACAATCGGACTTAGTCACTGGTCGGGAGGTTGGCGCCCGAGAAGGACGATTGTTTCCGGTGCGCGCTATTCGGGGGCAAATCGCAGAATACATTCCGATGTTCGACGTTCGACCAACTCACCAGGGGAGCCTTCCGAGTTTTGCGTGCGTGAACGTACCCGTCGGGCCGTCCGGGCCGAGCAGCGCGACGCGCACCGCCTCCGCGGCACCCTCCTCGACAGTCTCCGTGCCCTCATAGCCGTTGAGAGCCGTCTTGGTGAAGCCCGGCGAGACGGCGTTGACCTTGATCCCCGCCGGCTCCAGCTCGATCGCGAATGCGAGCGTTATAGCGTTAAGAGCGGTTTTGGATGCAGGGTAGACAGGACCAAAGAATGACCGGTAGGGGAAAGCCTGGTCCGAGTTCATCGTCAGCGAGCCAACACCGCTCGACACGTTGACGATACGGGCTCCCGGCGTCGCGCGCAGGAGCGGCAACATCGCCTGGGTAACGGCGAGAACGCCGAACACGTTTGTCTCCCACACGGCGCGCACCTCATCGAGAGGCACGTTGCTCGGGCGGGATATCTTCGCGTACTCCTGGAGGGACATGCCTGGTGTCTTGCGCGTATTCGAGATAGCCGCGTTATTGATGAGCACGTCAAGGCGGCCAAGCTCCTTGCGGATGCGCTCCGCCGCGGCGGCGATCGAAGCGGGATCCGTTACGTCGAGTTGGAGTGCGCGGGCGTCTCCCTCAATTGTCTTGGCCGCAGCCTCACCGCGCCCTAGATTGCGCGACCCGACCAGCACGGTGAAGCTGTGCGCCGCAAGTTCCTTTGCGATCTGAGTACCTATTCCTTGATTAGCTCCGGTGACGAGGGCGACCGGTTTGTCCTGCATACGAATCCTCCTTCTTGCAATAGATTTGTGGCCAACGCTGGCTTGCTGTGATACTGCATCGATCCGCGAGTAAAAAGCCGGATCTGGAGACTAGCCCTGCTCTCGACCGATTTCGTCGAGAGCCGCGACTACTTCAGCCGGAATTTGAAGCGTTGCAGCCTTCAAATTCTCGCGGAGGTGTACGGCTGAAGATGTTCCGGGGATCAACAGGATGTTCGGCGAGCGCCGCAGAAGCCAAGCTAGCGCCAGCTGCATGGGCGTAGCTTGAAGTGATGCCGCAGACGAGTCGAGTGTCGACGACTGTAAGGGTGTGAAGCCTCCCAGCGGGAAGAAGGGAACGTAAGCGATTCCTTCCGCAGCAAGGTCATCGATGAAAGCATCGTCATTTC
>JBKQKT010000694.1:0-8639 GCA_052147365.1 Candidatus Korobacteraceae bacterium
GATGACTCCAGCTAGAAACGGAATGCCGAGATAGATAAACACGCTCGCGGCTATATCGCGGATGGACACGTTGACGACGGAACCGCGCAGACCGAACCACTCCGGCAGCTTCGTGACGAATATCCACGCGTAAACCGAGTAGAAGAGGACCTGGAAGACGGAGTTGAAAGCCACCAGGCCGGCGGCGTATTGTGTGTCGCCGCGAGCCAGTTCGTTCCACACGATCACCATGGCGATGCAGCGGGCCAGGCCGATGAGGATCAGGCCGGCCATATAGTCCGGATAGCCGCGTAGGAAAACGATGGCGAGAACGAACATCAGCACCGGTCCGATCACCCAGTTCTGCAACAGCGAGAGGCCAAGTATTTTCTTGTTGCGGAAGACTTCGCCGAGCTCCTCATAGCGCACCTTCGCCAGCGGCGGATACATCATCAGGATGAGACCGACGGCAATGGGCACCGACGTTGTCCCGACACTGAAACGGTTGAGAACGGGAACGATGCCGGGAAGTGCCCATCCGGAAAGCACTCCCATCGCCATCGCCGCGAAGATCCACAGCGTGAGATAGCGATCAAGGAAGCTCAGTCGGGATGTCACTTTGCCCTGCACGGCGTCTCCTGGTGAAGCGTTCTAGTCGTTATTGCCGGCCGATCTTGTCGATTTCCTTCTGAATTGCGAGCTTGTCCAAAGCACTAATCGGCAGAGCGAGAAACAGTGAGATTCTGCGGTCCAGCATCATGAAAGCTTCGCGAAAACAGCGCTCAATCTCTTCGGGCGATTCTGTGACCGCAGCGGGATCGGGGATGCCCCAATGTGCCGTCATAGGCTGGCCGGGCCAGATGGGACATAGTTCCTTAGCCGCGTGGTCGCAGACCGTGAAGACGAAGTCCATCTGCGGCGCGCCAGGTTGGGCGAATTCGTCCCAGCTCTTGCTGTGCAAGCCACTCGCGAACAGGTGGGCGCGCTCAATCTCCCGCAACGCCTCCGGACGCACTGCTCCTGTTGGATGGCCGCCGGCGCTGTACGCGCTGAATGTCGGCCTGCCTTTGAAGTTCAGGATCGCTTCCGCCATGATGGAGCGGGCGGAATTACCCGTGCAGAGAAAGAGCACGTTATAGTGCCGTTGCATATCAGCCTCGCGAGACGGTTTCCAGCGGCTTCCTGGCTCTGACAAACGCGCTCATAAACTTGCCATCCACCAGCGGGGCGATGGCGTCTACGTCAACGCCTTGATCTGTAAGGAATGTGCGCGCATCGTCAACGCGGTAAATCCGAGTCGGCTCGACTTCAACGGCTTCAAATCCCGCACCGGCGAGCTTCGAGATGTAATCCGTGTCCTGTAGGGCGCCCGCAATACAACCGACCCACAGCAGCACGCTGTCGCGTACCTGGGGGGGCACATCTCCGTGTACCACAACGTCGGATACGGCAAAGCGGCCGCCGGGCTTCAGCACGCGAAACGCTTCGCGCAGCACGCGGTCCTTGTCGGCGGAAAGGTTTATGACGCAGTTGGAAATGATCACGTCCACGGAGTTTTCCGGCAGCGGAATGTTCTCGATCTCGCCCTTGAGAAACTCGACATTCTCCACCCCGGCCTTGCGCTGGTTTTCGCGGGCCAAGGCAAGCATCTCATCGGTCATGTCGAGCCCATACGCTTTGCCGGTTGGGCCCACACGCCGCGCCGAAAGCAGCACGTCAATGCCCCCGCCCGATCCAAGGTCGAGGACCGTTTCCCCCGGATTGAGCTGTGCCAGCGCCGTCGGATTCCCGCATCCCAGCGAAGCTTTCACTGCGTCTTCTGGAATCTGGCCGGTTTGGCTCTGGTCGTACAGGTTGGTAGTGATGGGATCGCAACAGCTCTCCAGCGCACTGGAAGCGCCGCAGCACGAACTCCCTGCCGCGTGCACGCGAAGCGCAGCCTGTCCGTACTTCTCTCTCACCACGTCCTTGATATCAGTGCTCATGACGTCCTCCTATTTGCACAGCGTTATGATTTGTTCAGGTTTGACCGCCTTGTTGCGGGTGCAGCACTCGGCATAAAGGAAGCCGAGCAGTTCCTGCAGCGCATTGGTGTCGGCGGTGTACCAGAGAAAGGTGCCGTCACGGCGGACCTTCACCAGACCCTCATTCTTGAGCTTGTCGAGATGGTGGGAGAGCGTCGAACTTGGAATCTCCAGTTCGCTGCCAATGTCGCCCACTACCATTCCGTCGGGATGCGCCTCGAGCAACAGTTGCATGATGCGCAAACGCGACTCGGTCCCCATCGCTGAGAACATGTCGGCATAGCGGGTGATTTGCTCCGGTCTTGTTGTTTTTGGCATGACTATGGTTCGATAATAATAGAAATATCGAAGAGCCGTCAAGTACAGATGGCGGGCGCCTGTCCGGCCCCGGTCGAAATCGAATTCATGAGATGGAGCACCGGAAGTTGGTCTATATTCCTAACAACCCTGCGGCGGAGGTTCCGCTCCGCAGCATGGCCAGGGAGGACCTAAATGAGCACTACGGGGACCTCAACGGGACGGGAAAATGCCCCCAACAGTGGGGAAGGGCTCAAGCTGGTGGTCATCGAAGGAAACGAGCGCCGTACCGTCGTGCTCGACCGCTTCCCATTCACCATCGGCCGGCGGGCCGATCGCGACCTAGTCATCCATGATGGGCGGGTCTCGCGCGAGCATGCCCAGTTGATAGGTGAGCCTGACGGTGTCTACCTGGTTAATCAGAGCACCAAGCACGGGACGTTTGTAAACGGAGAACGCGTTGTCCGGCGCAAGCTGGCGCGCAACGACCGAATCGAGTTCGGAACGGACGACATCGCCTATGTGCTGTTCAATCCTGATCGATCCACCTCTACTGCGGCCCGCGAAATCCTGAGCAAATACTCCACTCGGAAGCCGGCCACAGGAGCAGCATCCGACCTTGGAATCCTCAATCTGTTTCTGGAGGCGGCACGCAAGCTCAACACTGGCGCCGTGCTGGAGGATGTCTTGCATACGCTGCTGGAAACCGCCCTGCCCCTCACCTATGCGGAGCGGGGTTTCGTCTTCTTGTGCGAGGACGACGGGTCGCTTCGCCTGGCGGCGGGGCGCGACAAGAACGGCCAAAGGATTGACGACGACAGGACCATCTCGCGCTCCGCTCTGCGTGACGCAGTCACCAGCGGTTCTGACTTCGTCGTTACCGATCCAGACAACATGGACATGATCGCTAACCGCGAAAGCGTAAGAGCGTACAACCTGCGTAGCGTTATCTGTATCCCTTTGCGCAAGACAATGTCTCAAGACAAAAGCGGTGAGAGCGAGGCTGGGCCCGAGGGCTCTGATGTTCGAGCCATCTTGTATCTCGATTCCCACTTGCTCTCCGGCAAGCTTTCCAAGTTGCGCCAAGGCATTCTTCACACCATCGCCAGAGAGGCCGCTATGCTGGTGGAGAATGCCGCTCTGGTACGGGCTGAAAATGCGGCAAAACGCGCTCGCCAGGAGTTGGCGATCGCTGCCGACATTCAGCGTCGTCTAATGACCGCTCCTTTGCCTGATCTGCCTTACGTTAGGATCAACGCCGTGAGTTCACCCTGCAAGGACATCGGCGGTGACTTTTTCGACGTGGTCTATACCGAAAATGGACTGTCGCTCGTCGTAGCTGACGTAGCAGGCAAGGGTGTTCCCGCGGCAGTAGTCGCTTCAATTCTGCAAGGCATGCTGTATTCCCAGTTGTCTATTGATCTGTCGTTGCCGAGGATGATAGGTGCCGTCAACCGATTTTTGTGCGAAAGAGTCGGAGCGCAGAGATATGCCACACTCGTCGTTGCTCGCCTGCAGGATGGCGGCGAAGTTGAACTGATCAACTGCGGGCACGTTCGGCCACTACTGGTTTCAGGCAACACCGTGACCAATCTTGAACGCGGCAACTTACCGGTGGGGCTCTGGGCGGAGACACGGTTCCAGGCTACTCGCCTCCAGATGCAACCAGGAGACCGGCTGTTGGTCGTCACCGATGGAGTGACGGAAGCCCAGAACGCGGAAGGTGACTTCTTCGGCAACGAACGTCTGGAAGCCTGCTGCGGCGGGGGCGTCGAGGCCATAGTGCGTGCCATAGACAAATTTCGCGGAAACACTCTGTTGAACGATGACTGCACCATTGCCGAGATGACCTATCAGTAGCAGCCAATCAACGACGACTGGTGGCGATGTTCCGTAAATTGATGTCTCGCCCGGGCCTCGATTGCGGACACAAATCTACTTCTTCTCTTTCACCTCCACGCTCGCAAGGGTCGTGTCCCATTCCAGTTTGAGCGTGGCAGAATTGCCACCAGTCTTGTCGAAGGAGATGGTGAACTGCTCCATCGGCGAGGAGAGTTGGCCGACCTTCATGTCCGCGCGCGCGAGGTCCTGGCCTTGGCTGTACTCAGTGCCCCACTGCCCTGTTTGCTTGTTGATGATCAACTTCCAGCTCGTCGGGCCGGGCAGGGTGTAAAGCGTATAGCTGCCCACCGGGATATTGGCGCCGCCGACGTTCAGAGCGACGTCGGTCTTCAGGCTGGTGGCGGCGTTGGCGCCGGTGCGCCACACCTCGTTGTAGGGAACAAGGCCGCCGAAGACCTTGCGCCCGCGTACAGAGGGACGGTTGTACTGGATGGTCACCGTCTTTCCATCGTCGAATTTCAGCGTGGCTTCACCCGGAGGGCTCGCCGGCTTGCCTCCTTGCGCTACTGCGATGGCTGTAAGCGCAGCAGTCACTGCTGCGACGATTATCCCTAAACGGCTCTTCTTCATTACACTCTCCTGCGGAATTTGAGTTGTCATGAATCCAGATTCCCGCTCTATTATTCACCCCCGTGCGGGACGATACAATCTTGAGGCGCTTGCGGGCGTGAACGTAGCGGCAGCCCGCAGCCGAAACCCGAGCACACCGAGGGAGCACATGAGCATTCTGGATGAAAGGCGCGAAGAGTTGGACCAATACGAGTTCATGATGGGTGTGCCGCGAGGACGCCTCGCTGTTGCCATGGACGTCCTGACAGACGCTCTTACCATGGTCGGCCAGCATGGCGTCTATTGCCAGAGTTCGCGCCAGCCCGGCAAACCAGCCATGGATGTCCAGATTGTGATGAAAGGCATCACCGACGCGAAGGAGTTGATCTCCTCCGTTATGGAAGAGCTTCGCAAACAAAAGGAAGCGGCAAGCGAATAGCGAAGGGCGAATCGCGAACAGCGCGTTTGCTTATGCTACACTTCAACCTATCCGAGGGCTGAGGATGAAAAATGTCATACGCAAGATGCTGTTTTTGGACCTGATGAAGGGCCTGAAGGTCACCTTTCGCAATCAGGACCCGAAGGAAGCCATTACCGAGCAGTACCCGATGCAGCGGCCCGAAGTTGCCGAGCGTTTTCGCGGCGCTCCTCGCCTCAACAACCACCCCGACAGCAACGAAACCCTGTGCATCGCCTGCGACCTGTGCGCGCTGGCCTGTCCTGAGCACCTGATCGTGGTGGGCAGCGAGCGCAACGAAAAGACCCGCCGCAAGGAACTAACCATATTTACCTACGACCTCAGCCGCTGCATGTTCTGCGGGTTGTGCGAGGACGCCTGCCCAGTGGACGCTCTGGAGTTAACGCAGGACTTCGAGATGGCCAACTACAGCCGCGAAGGGCTCATCTGGGACCGCGAGACGTTGGAGAAGGGTCCCCAACCCAACGAGTACCGGCGATAGTCAGGCAACCGTCACAGGTCGAGTTTGTCTTGTTTCTGCAAGTGTGTTAGCCTCCGCATACCTCAGCAAAAGTTGGCTTTCCCGAACCTGCCGATTCTGAGGTTTGGGCTCAGCGGGTAATTCATACGCATTTCTCATCGCGCCGCGTGTTTCATTGGCGCAGAGGGAAGGACTGCGATGGCCAGGGAAGTGGATGGCCGGAGCAGCTCTGCACACCCCACTTCTGTTGGTACCTAAATCACAAAGGGAGATAACTGATGAAGAACATGATCCGTATGATCGCGGTGCTGGCCTTTGCCGCCATGCTGCTGCCCAACCTCTCACTCGCCCAAGCCATGCCCGTCCGTCCGTTCCACGATGGTCCTGTGTGGGACATCACTTTCGTGAAAGCCAAGCCCGGTGTCGGCCTCAAGTATATGGAATTCCTGGCAACGGAATGGAAGACCGAACAGGAAGCTTTAAAGAAAGCCGGGCTGATCCTGAACTACATGGTCATTGGCACCGAGGCGCACAGCCCCACTGACTTTGACCTCATGCTGATGATCCAGTACAAGGACCTGGCGACCATGGAGGCCAACCAGGACAAGATGGAGGCCGTCGCCAACCAGGCGTTAAACAGCAACGACCAGAAGATGATCGCGGGATACCAGGAACGCGCGAGCTGGCGCGAGATCATCGGCGATCGTCTGGCGCGGGAGATCATTCTGGAGCCGAAGAAGTAACCTTCTGCCACAATGTAGGACAAATAAAAGGGCGCGAGCGATCGCGCCTTCTCTCGCTGGCCGAAACCGTGGCGTGATCGTCATCGCTTGTCGGTGCGATGGTCGCGTTCGCGGAACTCACCGAGCGCGGAATTCCGAAAATAACCTCGCAAGCTGTGGACAAAAGCTGCAGTAACCGGGCGCAGGATGAGCACATCGCCCTCGCGTTGGATGGATACGGGCGTGCCAGGAACCAAGCCGAGTTCCTCGCGCAATTGAACCGGGATGAGAATCCGGCCCTTGGTGCTTACGCGGCCAATTCTTGCCTTCATGTCTTAAATCCTGTCACAGGTGGAACAGCCAACATAGGAAGCAGGTTCGACCGCGATAATTACTCGAAAATCAATATTGCCGCCGCGATCACCGTTGTCCAGCGGCCTTGCTTGTCTCCCACCGCGCTCTGCGTGATGTTGGCCGTGCGCACAATCTTATTCGACAAGCGATAGACCTCTTTCTTCTCGTCCCACGACTTGTCGGCGTCGAACTCGACGTCGAGGGTGGTGGCTAGCATCTCGGCGGCAAGTTCTTCCGCGTAGTCGCCGGCTACGTCGTCGGTCTCACCAAACGAGTGATGCTCGCTCAGATAGCCGTAGGTGCTGCGGTCGGCGGGGATGGCCACTCCGATGGAGGAGGCCGTAAGGCGGTGTGGCTCGCGGGTGGAGTTTTCCGCCACCACCGCGAACGTGACCTCACCCGGAGACAAATACTTCAGCCCGTCCTTGCGGGCAATGAGTTTGCAGTTGGGAGGGAATATGGATGACACGCGCACCAGGTTTTGCGCGGCAATGCCGGCATCGCGCAGGGCCAACTCGAAGGAAGTGAGCCGTTCCTTGTGTTTCCCCACGCCCTTGGTGAGGAAGATCCTCTTAGGGACCATGTCTTTCGCCAATTTAAGTTTCTCCAGAAAGAGGTTGGTTGTAACCGAATCGTCAAAAATATCACATCGAATGTCTTGCGCTGCATGAATTCCACGTTAAAGCTACGGCCCCACGGCCGCCGTCGCCATGATCGGCTTCAACTTTACCGCAATATCGATAAATGCCAGCGCGGCCCGGCTTAGCGCCTTATCTTTGCGGAAAACCAGCGCCAGATCGCGTTGAATGCTGGCGTCAGCCAGGGTCAGCGCCGCCAGCGCTTTGGCCTGCAAGTCTTCGGCAACGTGGGAACGAGGGATGAATCCAATTCCCACGTCGGCCGCGACGAACCGCTTCAGCAGTTCGCTCGAGTCCAGTTCCATGGAAACGATCGGCTTCAACCGGCGCTCGTGAAACAACGTCTCCAACGCGTCGCGCGTGCGACCCACCTTCGGCAGCAGCAGCGGATATTCGACGACTTCTTCTACTGTCGCCTTCCTCTGCCTCGCCAGCGGGTGACTTGGCGGCGTGATTACGATCAGCTCCTCGCGATGAATAGGGACAACGGTCAGCCGTTTGTCAGGTACGGGCAGGGAAACGATGCCGAAGTCACAGGAGTTATCAATGATGGCTTCCAGAATTTTGCTGTGCTCCTGGCGCTTCACGCTGACGCCCACAGTGGGGTACTGGCGTTTGAACTCGGCAAAGACCTCGGGCAGGATGTGCAGGCAAGTGCCCTCGTTGGCCGAAACTACGATTTCGCCGCGCGGCACACGTTCCATCTCGGCCAGCGAGACCAGCATAATGCGGCGCTGTTCCAGGGTTTCCTCAACGTACTTCTGGAAGACCTTGCCGGCTGCGGTCATGGCCACCTTACCACCGCTGCGGTCCAGCAGCTTTGCCCCCACTTCCTCTTCGAGCGCGCGGATCTGCGCCGAGATCGCCGGCTGCGTGCGGAAGCGCCGCTCGGCCGCTCGCGAAAAGCTGCTGAGCCGTGCCACCTCCAGAAATGTCTCGAGTTGATCGAAGTCCATAAAACAGCCGTTAGCAACTAGCAATCAGCAAAGCCGTCTCCACAATAAGCGTGCAAGATCGTAATTCCTCGTCAGAAACTGCCTCGAAACTTGTGCAAGACGCGCAAGCTCGGCTCGCCGGTCACTGTCGATTCTACGCGAGAGACTCTTTTCATCAGCAAATCATGGATTTGCACTTCATAAGCCGCAGTTATTGCGGCCATAAAAACATTGTATTAGCGTCCCGCCCTGCCACCGCGTATTCTCTAATGTGACCTTTAGGCAAGCGCCTGCGGCCACG
>JBKQKT010000695.1:0-12820 GCA_052147365.1 Candidatus Korobacteraceae bacterium
ACTGGCCACCAAGAATCCCGAGTTGCTCTCCCAGGTTGCCGCGGTCGAAGCTGCTATCACGAAGGTCGAGAAGGGAAGCCAGACTCCCATCACCACCACCGGACTGGAAAGTGCCAGTGCGGGATTGGCGGCGGCACTGCGCGTAGTCGAAAGCGGCGATCGCACCGTGCCATCGCAGGCCATGGAACTTTATCGCGAGTCGGATGAAGCCGCGAAAGCAGAAACGGCCGAATGGACGAGGCTCAAGAGCACGCAGTTGGTTCAGCTAAACGATGCCTTGCAGAAAGCAGGTTTTCGACCTTGAAACCGAAGACGCGCAGGGAACATGGAGAAAAAATCAACCGCGAATTGACGCGGATAAACAGGGATCGGAATATGAGTCTGCTCCCCAATATCCGTGTTCATCCGCGCAAATCCGCGGTTAGGAAAATGACCACGAAGCAATGTCGTCACTCACGGCTGTGACGTATCTCGCAGAAACCTGCCCGCTATCATACGATTCTTGTAAGAGAAGGAGCTATTCATGCGTGGCGACCAGAAAGTCATCCAGCAGTTAAATGCGGCCCTCAGCGCGGAGTTGACGGCCATTGCGCAGTACATGGTGCAGGCTGAAATGTGCGACAGTTGGGGCTACCATCGGCTGGGCGGCCTGACCAAGGCCCGTGCGATTGAAGAAATGCACCATGCCGAAGGACTGATCGAGCGCATCATCTTCCTCGACGGTACGCCGGCCATTGACATCCCATTGACGCCCAAGGTTGGCACAACCGTACAGCAGCAGCTTGAACTCGACTACGCCGACGAAGAAGGCGCCGTGCGCCAGTACAACGACGCCGCGAAACTCTGCCGCGAAGTGGGGGATGCCGGCTCGAAAGACCTGTTCGAGAAGATGATCGGGGATGAGGAACGGCACGCCGACTTTCTCGAACAGCAGCTGCATTCCATCAAGGAAATGGGCATTGGCGCTTACCTCGCGCAGCAACTGCAGGGCGGTAAGTAGCGCGCCGGCACTAACCTTCGTAATCGCTGGTTATTTCTTCGTCGCCTTGCCTTCCATGATCGTGTTCCACGCGCCGGTGTCGGAGGCCATCTCGAACTTGAATGTGTACGAGGTGGGAGAAAGAATTTTGACTGTGTAGCGCCCCTTCATTACTTTTCCGCCCATCTTGTCCTCAGACTGCCAGGTCCAGGTGTCGCCCTCGAAGGTGCCAGTTGCCGATATGGCTTCTCCCATGCTGTCGAACTCGTGGTAGGTGTATACCTTGTCGTCGGCTTTGTACCCCATGACGGACAGCCCCTTTGCTTCGCCCATCGGGGCCTTGGTTTCGGAGTGGGTGAGGAGAAAAAACCCTCCAGGCATCCAGTCGTTATGGTCGGTCTCGGACATTTTTCCGCCCGGCCCGTAAGGGCTCGGCTTCACCTCACCGTCCATCTTCCAGGTGCCCATGAAGTAGTCCAGCTTCTTGACCTCGGGACTTGGTGTGGGCATCTGCGGCGCCTGCGCCTGGGTCATCAGCGGCAACAGAAACATTGCAACCGCGAGAACTGCAAGAGCTCGTTTCATGGTGTGGGTTCTCCTTTGACAGTGAATGAACACCAGGTGATTCGCGTGGGGTGGCCCGCTATTTGGGCATCGAGATGATAGCGCAATGCTTGGGCTAAAGCAATGAAACGGGCTTGCAGCTCTGGGCAACAAGGCATTTGTTTACTGGAGGTTTACAAAACTTATGCTTTCTTAACAGCAAAGTTAAAGATGGGACGTTTAAGCTATAGCAGGACGCGAGATGCGAAACATCGTCATAGGCCGAAACGTAATCGCTGGGTTAGCAATCGCCGTTATTGCGACACTGTTCTTGACTCCGCTATGCCTGAACGCAGCGCAAGCCACATCCACTCCGCAGGCAGCGCCGACTTCAGGCTCGAAGGTCAGGACGGTCGGAACCATCAAGGCAATTTCTGCCAACAACGTCACCCTGACGACTGATGCCGGCTCTGAAGTTACGGTCACTATTCAGCCATCCACAAAGCTGCTGCGCATGGCCCCGGGCCAGACCGACCTGAAGCAAGCCACGCCAATTCAGTTGCAGGACTTGCAGGTGGGCGACCGGCTACTGGCGGGAGGAACCAGCGCCGATGGCGGCAAATCGGTTACGGCCACCTCCGCCGTGGTCATGACCAAGGCCGATGTTGCCGCCAAGCAGGAGCATGAACGCGAAGATTGGCAGAAGCGCGGCGTCGGAGGCGTAGTGAAGGCTGTGGATGCGAGCGCCGGAACCATCACGCTTTCCACCGGCACTTTAACCGGCAGCACCCCGCTCACAGTCAAGGTCTCGAAGGAAACCATCATTCGCCGTTATGCGCCCGACTCGGTGAAGTTTGACGACGCGAAACCCGGCACACTCGAGCAGATCAAGCCAGGCGATCAACTGCGCGCCCGCGGAACCAAGAGCGCCGACGGCAACCAGTTGGCCGCCGAGGAGATTGTCTCGGGAGCCTTTCGGAGTGTTGCAGGTACTGTCGTTGCTACCGATGCCGCGGCCAGCAGCGTCACCCTAACGGACCTGGTGACCAAGCGGCCGGTGACCGTGCGGATCAACAGTGACTCCCAGCTGCGCAAGCTGCCCGCAACTCTGGCGCAACGTATCGCGACGCGGCTGAAAGGCGGCCCGGCCGCCGTAGCGGGTGCGCCAGCCAGCGCTGGTGCTCCCACTCCTGCGCGCGCCGGTGAGGCCCAGGGTGCCGGCGGCGGGGGAGGCAGTTTCCGCCAAGGCGCCCCTCCCGATTTTCAGCAGATGCTGAGCCGCATGCCGGCAGTCACACTGGCGGAATTGCAGAAAGGCGAGGCGTTGATGGTGGTCGCCACCGAAGGCAGCGCGGATGTGCCCTCGACGGTAATCATTTTGCTCAGCGGCGTTGAGCCCATTCTGACCGCAGCACCCAGCCAGGCCAGCACCATCCTTTCGCCTTGGAACCTTGGTGGTGGAAATCTTGGAACGGGAGACAGTCCATGATCGGAATACTGTTGGGCGGGAATTGCCGCCCGCTCATAAGTGCCCTCGATTTAAGAGGTTACCAATAAGTCCAATCAATGGAAGAATTTGGCGGCGTGTTCTGTCTAACTTATTGATTACAAAGAACGACGACAGGAGAAGGGATGGGGTCATCAGACGCCGGCACTTCCCAATCGAGGGACGTGCAAGTCTCAGAGGGCACTGCTCCGCGTGGATCGTTGCCATCCTTTGCCTTTGCCTTCTACTCATGACCGCCGCAGCGACCGCACAAACCTCCACAGGCACAGTGCGAGGCCGAATCACCGACCCGTCCGGCGCTGTGGTCCCACAGGTAACCGTCATGGCGGGCACGGCTGACGGGAGGTCGATCACCGTCGTCACAAACAATCAGGGAGTTTATGAATTCAAGGGGCTGGCCCCCGGCAGTTACACAATCACCACCGTAGCCAAGGGCTTCGCGACCGACCAGGAAGAAGGCGTGAGCGTAGTCGCAGGCCAAGTGCAACAACTCGACATTAAGTTGCAGATCCAGGTTGAGCAGCAGAATTTGGAAGTCCACGAAGAGACCCCGACCGTGGATGTGAGCCCCCAGAACAGCGCCAGCACTCTCATCATCAAGGGCGCGGACCTGGAGGCCCTCTCTGATGATCCGGACGAATTGCAGGCCGAGCTGCAAGCGCTGGCCGGGCCCTCAGCCGGGCCGAACGGGGGCCAGATTTACGTTGACGGATTCACCGCCGGTCAGCTTCCTCCCAAGTCGGCAATCCGTGAAATCCGCATCAATCAGAATCCCTTCTCGGCGCAATACGACAAACTGGGCTATGGGCGAATCGAAATCTTCACCAAGCCGGGGACCGACAAGTTGCATGGTCAGGTCCTGGTGAACGGTAATACATCGGCCTTCAACGCGCTCAATCCGTTTGTGACCGAAGAGCCGGGTTACTACTCGGAGATATTCAATGGCAACATCAGTGGTCCCCTGGGCAAGAAGGCGTCATATTTCTTCACGGTGCAGCAGCGCAACATTGATAACGAATCCGTGGTTGCCGCTCAAATACTGAATCCCAACAATCAAATCGTTCCGTACAATTCAGCCGTCCCTAGCCCTTCGACTGTGCTGAATATCAGTCCGCGTTTTGATTTCCAGCTTACCCCAAGTAATACGCTGACGGTCCGCTATCAATACGAACACAGCACGCAGGACAACGGCGGCGTAGGACAGTTTTCTCTACCCTCGGTCGGCTACAACTCACACAGTAGCGAACAGACGGTGCAGATCAGCGACACCCAGGTCATCAGTCCGACGATTGTGAACGAGACGCGTTTCCAATACCTCCGGCAGACCAGTGATCAGAATCCGCTCAGCACCGCCCCGACGCTGTTTGTTCAAGGGGCGTTCACCGGCGGTGGCAGTCCGACCGGCACCGTCGTCAGCAATCAGGACCACTACGAACTGCAGAACTACACCTCGATTGCCCATGGGCATCACTTCATCAAATTCGGGGGCAGACTCCGGGATACGCAGTATTCGAGCAACCAGAACTCGGGATTCAATGGCTCCTACAACTTCTCGTCGCTGAATGCATACCAGATCACAGAGGCCGGATTACAGGCGGGGCTTACTCCACAGCAGATCCGAAATATGGGTGGTGGCGCGAGCCAGTTCTCCCTCATCGTCGGCCAGCCGCTTTCGTACGTCTCCATGCTCGACGTGGGGCTATACGCTGAAGATGAATGGAGAATCAAGCCCAACATTTCGCTGACCGCCGGCTTGCGTTACGAAACTCAGACCGGAATTCCGTACCGCGGCGATTGGGCGCCGCGCATTTCCCTGGCTTGGGGACTGGGCCACGGAAAGACGCCGCCGAAGACCGTCTTGCGCGCGGGCTACGGCATCTTCTATGACCGCTTCTCGTACAACTACCTGCTGGAAGCCGAGCGGCAGAACGGGATTACCCAGCTTCAGTACATCGTTAGCGATCCCGATTTTTATCCCCTGATTCCTCCGCCAGGCCTGCTGGCGCAGTTGGGGAAGACATCGCCGACGGTGTACCAGGTTGCGCCCAACCTCGAGCCGAGTTACACGCTGCAAACGGCGTTCAGCGTGGAACGCCAGCTCACTAAGAGCTCGACTCTTTCGGTTACTTACCTCAATGCGCGGGGACTACATCAGCTCTTTCTGCGCAATGCCAACGCGCCTCTGCCGGGAACCTATCCCCCAAGCGATATACGGCCCCTGGGTGGGACGACGAACATTTACCAGTACGATTCGGAAGGCGTCTTCATCCAGAACCAACTGATCGCCAACTTTCGCGTCACTGTCGGTAAACGGGTTTCGCTGTTTGGCTATTACTCTTTGAATTTCGCCAACAGTGACCTCGGCGCCGGCGCAGGCGGTGGCGGCGGCAGTTTCTTCGGCGGCGGTTCTTCGTCGGCCGCATTCCTCATGAACTCTTACGATCCGATGGCGGATTACGGGAGGGCGAGCTTCGATGTACGAAACCGGTTCGTACTGGGCGGCACTATTTCCCTGAAATACGGCTTTCGCCTGAATCCGTTCATCCTCGCGCAGTCAGGCGCGCCCTTCAACATCATCGTGGGCCAGGACCTGAACGGCGACTCGATCTTCAATGACCGGCCCGCAATTGGAACGACACCAGGCCCAGGAGGAGCCATCTACACGACGGCATGGGGGACGTTCAACAGCGTGCCGATTCCAGGTCAGCCCATTGCGCCCATCAACGCTGGAAGCGCAACCCCCCTCTTCACGTTGAATCTGCGTATGAGTAAGACCTTTGGCTTGGGGCCGAAATTGGATCGCACCGCCATGGCGAACTCAGGAAGAGGCCCAGGAGGTCAGGGCGGTGGGGGCGGCGGTGGTCGTGGCGGCGGCGGTTTAGGCGCTCGAGGATTCACTAGCGGAGGCAACAGTCCGTTCAGCTTCGGAAACGAGACCACCCATCGCTACAACCTGACGTTCAGCGTCAGCGCACGTAATTTGCTGAACAACGTGAACTATGCGCCGCCCGTGGGTAATCTCGACTCGCCGATCTTCGGCACACCGAATGCGCTCGCCGGGCCGCCTTTTTCTTCCGGCTCGGCTAACCGCCGCATTGACTTGCAGATGCTGTTTTCGTTCTAGGCGGAAGCAAAATAAGTTGACGCTCGCGAACGCGGGCCTGAGGCCCGCTCTACACGAGCTTGCTGAATACACCAACTCTGGAATTGCTCTAACTGGCGGGAGTGGGAGCCGCCTGACTAAGCCGTCTCCGCTGCTGACGAGTGTTTCGAAAGCAGCTTGGCAATGTCGGCGAGGAAATCTTGTGGCGTGAGGCCTTTGGTGAGCAGCAGGTCCACGTCTTCGTATCCTGGCGGCAGATCCACCAGGCCAGTCAGGAGAACGATGGGAACTTCGGGTTTGAGGCGTTTCATTTCGGATGCGAGTTCCGCACCCGTAGAATCGGGCAGCAGGTGATCGGTGATGACCAAATCAACATGGTTGCAGGCGAATAGTTTTATCGCTCTGTGGCAACTGGTCGCGGTCAACACGGTGTAGCCGGCAATGGAGAGAAGGAGCCTGCGCGCCATCAGTCCGGTTGTTTCATCATCAACACACAGAATCATACGTTCATTTGACAACGTTGTTCTCTTTCGCCATCTGGGGAGGGAATCGGTTGCCCATCCCGGGTGCGTAATTTTCAAAGATGGCATTCAATGCCACTGAGTTCGGGCAGGCCAATGTCAAGCAGGAGGAGATCGGGTTGCATCTCTTCACTCTGGCGGACGGCTTCCAGTCCCATCCGAGGCTGCGCCGACGATCTGATGTCCGGTCATTCCCGAAGCATGGTGGCAACAAGAATGCCCCAGGGTCCGAAATTGCCGACGCTAAGAATGCGAACTGGTGCCAACTGCGGAACAGCCTTTCGCCGAGTCAAAGTTCCAACAACACCAGTGACTGGCGATGCCGAACTGATTGGTAGGATTGTGACACGCAAGCGGGAATTTCGTCGTTGCTTGCGCGCAAGCCTAGACTTGCTGCCGAGCAATCATGAACGATTGGATGCGAAGGTGGCTGAAGGCGCTCAAAGCTCGTGCAGCAGAAGCCGCTCGGGATGGCGAAGCATGACCTTGCCGCGGCTTTTCACTACCATACCCGAGCGTTGCCAGTCGCTCAACAGACGGCTTGCGGTAAACGGCGTGACGTTCGCTGCGTTGGCCAGGTCCTCATTGCTGACATGAAGTTCCACGCCCGCCGGAACTTTGTGACCAATCCCGCTGGCAAGGTTCACCAGCACGTGGGCGAGTCGCTGCCGCGCCGTGTGACATGTCATCGACACGTGGACCGCGAGATAGCTGTCAAGATAATCTGACACGATCGCCAGCGCATTCTCCAGCAACCGCGGATACTGCGCAGCAAGCTGCCGGATGCTGGCGCGGTCCCACGCGAGAACGCAGCTATTCTTCACCGTTTCCGTGCTGGCGAGATAGATGGAAGGTTTTGCCAGAAGCGCAATTCCGCCAAAAATCTCACCCGCCGGGAGCCAGCGAAGCAGCAGTTTCTGGCCTTCCTGCGTCAGGTAGAAATATCTGGCGCGCCCTTGGAGGAGCAAGAAAAGATGGCCGGCAGAATCTCCCTGGCTGGTGATGATGGAATTTGCCAGGAAGCGCCGCTGCTTCGCGGCCGCCACAATCGTCTTTAGCTCAGGCGCAGCCAGTCCTTCCAGGAAGCGCGGCTTCACGTCGCGCAAGGCGGCAGCAAGCTCGGAGGCAGTCATTGCGGACCGTACCTTTCAGCACACCTTATGGTCCGATGCGGGCGTTTTGCCTGCGTCGGCAGGAATGAACCGCACCCATTACATGCAAGATACTGCTCTTCCGCTGATAGGTAAACTAGATCGTTTCTTGGTGCTTTACATTGAACGCTGAGCGTTATACGCTGAGGTGGTGATTAAGTCGTTCCGGTCGCGAGAAACGGAACAGGTTCACGCCCGCCAGCGCGTCAGACGCTTTCGGGCATTTGAGCGCGCGGCCCAGCGTAAGCTGCGGCAACTGGATATCGCCGTCGAACTTCGCGATCTGAGGGCTCCACCAGGCGATCATCTGGAAGCGATGAAAGGCGATCGCGAAGGACAGCACAGTATCCGCATCAACGACCAGTGGCGCATCTGCTTTGTATGGCGTGGCGGCGACGCCTACGACGTGGAAATCGTGGATTATCATTAGGAGGACGCATGGCCAAATTGGAGAAGCTCCCGCCCATCCATCCCGGCGAAATTCTGCACGAAGATTTTATGAAGCCACTGCGCATCAGCATGAACCGTCTCGCGCTCGATTTGCGCGTTCCAGTGACACGGATCGCCGAGATCGTCCACCAGCGGCGAGGCATCACTCCCGATACGGCGCTGCGGCTGGGCCGCTATTTCAACACTAGCGCACGCTTCTGGATGAATGCTCAATCCGGTTACGACCTCGAAGTCGCGCAGGACCAGTTGCAGCAAACCATTGAGCGGGATGTGCGCCCACTTGTTGCGTAGGAAGCCGGAGGTAGTCTCCCGCCACCTTTCAATTGCTACGCAGACTCAGCAACCGATGTAACCAACGGCTAGATGCGTGGTTGAAGCCCCCACATTCTCGGCACTATTCGCCAACGCGTGATTTCGTCCTGCCCGCGCGTTGTGTTATAACCGCCTGTTTCGGCATTGTGCGCCGAGGCTACTACTGGCGGCCACTTTCCAGCCTGTGGTGCTTTTCAACTCCCGGAGGAACGGTTTGGATTTTCAGCTCTCAGAGGAACAACTGCAACTAAAGAAGATGGTGCGCGAGTTCGCCGAGCGCGAGATTGCGCCCAACGTGATGAAGTGGGACGAGCCTGGCGAATTTCCCCTCGCCACCGTCAAGGAGTTGGGCAAGCTGGGGCTGTTAGGCACCATCTTCCCCCCGGAATACGGCGGCGCGGGCATGGGCTACATCGAGTACGTGACTGCGGTCGAAGAGCTCTCGCGCGTGGACGGCTCAGTCGGTATTACCGTCGCCGCGCACACGTCGCTGTGTTCGAACCATATTTTCATCGCCGGCAATGAAGAGCAGAGGCGGAAGTACATCCCGAAGCTGGCTACCGGTGAGCACCTCGGCGCGTGGGGACTGACCGAGCCGGGTTCAGGCTCTGACGCCGGCGGTGCGCGCTGCCGCGCTGTTCGCAAGGGCAGCAACTGGGTGCTCAACGGCAACAAGACGTTCATTACCAACGGCCACTATGCCGACGTCGCGGTAGTCATCGCGGTTACGGACAAGACGGCGCACACCCACGGACTCTCGGCCTTTGCGGTGGAGAAGGGAACCAAGGGATTTCGTGCCGGCAAGAAAGAGAACAAACTCGGCCTGCGCGCCAGCGATACTTCGGAGCTGATCTTCGAGGACTGTGAGGTTCCCGCCGAAAACTTGCTAGGCAAGGAGGGCGACGGCTTCGTGGACGCCATGAAGGTACTCGACGGCGGACGCATTTCTATCGCCGCGCTGGGGCTGGGCATGGCGCAGGGCGCTTACGAGTCTGCCCTGAAGTATTCGAAGGAGCGGAAGCAGTTCGGCCAACCGATCAGTGAATTTCAGGCGATTTCCTTCAAGCTCGCCGACCTGGCGACCGAGATTGACGCTGCCCGTTTGCTTACCTATCGCGCCGCAGCGATGAAAGATGCGGGAATGAAGACCACGCTCGAATCCTCAATGGCGAAACTCTACACCAGCGAAGTCGCCGTGAAGGCCGCCGACGAAGCTGTACAGATTCACGGCGGCTACGGCTTCATCAAAGACTATCCCGCTGAGAAGTTCTATCGCGATGTGAAGCTGTGCACAATTGGCGAAGGCACCAGCGAGATCCAGCGGCTGGTGATCGCGCGGCAGATTTTGAAGGACTGAGTGAGCGCGAACAACCACATCCAGCAACTGGTCGCTTCTTTGCGCAACGGCAATGTCCGTGCGCTCTCTCGCGCTATCTCGACCGTCGAAAATCGCACACGTGAATCGACCGAACTACTCAAGGCGCTGTTTCCCTTCAGCGGCAAGGCGTTGCTGATGGGCCTGACGGGATCGCCTGGGGCAGGGAAGAGCACGCTGGTTGACCAGGTGGCGCACGAATACCGCAAGCAGGGCAAGACCATCGGCATCGTTGCGGTCGATCCCACCAGCCCGTTCAGCGGTGGCGCGATTCTCGGCGACCGCATCCGGATGCAGTCGCATCACGCCGATGCGGGCATTTATATCCGCAGCATGGCGACACGCGGCTCGCTGGGCGGCCTGGCTAGCACGACGGCGGATGTGGCGACGGTGCTCGACGCGAGCGGTCGCGATCTGGTGATGATCGAGACGGTGGGCGTCGGCCAGGCTGAAGTGGACATCGTTCGCCTCGCCGACGTGACCATCGTCGTGCTGGTCCCCGGCATGGGCGACGACGTGCAGACCATCAAGGCCGGAATCATGGAGATCGCCGACATCTTCGTCATCAACAAAAGTGACCGCGATGGCGCCGAGAGGGTGGAGCGGGAAATTCGCGCCATGCAGTCGCTGGCGGTGCGCCACGATGATTGGATTCCGCCGATCGTGAAGACTGTCGCCAGCGAGGGAACGGGCATCACCGAGCTGTTGGCGGCCATCGAAAAGTATCGCGAATATCTTGAGCAGAGCGGACAGGCACAGGCGCGCCGCATCGAAAACTGGCGGGGACGAATTGCCGAGATGCTGCGCGATGCGCTGTTTCAGAGGGTGCTGTCCTATTATTTGAGCGAAGGCGAGGCCAACCGCTATGCCGCGGAAGTTGCCGAACACAAGCGCGACCCGTATTCTCTGGTGGAGAAGATTGTGGACGAATTGGGGAAGCCGGAATGACCTACATTGACCATCTGGGCGTTGCCGTGAAGTCGCTGTCTGAAGCCAGGAAGTTCTACGAAAAACTGGGTCTGCAAGTCATGCCCGAGGAAACCGTCGAGACCGAGAAGGTGCGGCTGGCCATGGTGCCCGTCGGCGAGAGCCGCATCGAGTTACTCGAACCAACTTCGCCCGACTCGACCATCGCACGGTTCCTGGAGAAGCGCGGAGAAGGATTGCACCACGTGGCGCTGCACGTCAACGACCTCTCTGGTACGGTGGAGCGCCTGAAGGCCGCCGGAACACGTCTCATCTCCGACGACATCAAGATTGGCGCGGGCGGGCACCTTTATGTGTTCGTTCATCCTTCCAGCTCTGGCGGTGTGCTGCTGGAGTTAGTGGAAGACGCTCCCCAGGGTTTCTGAGGGTGCTGATCGTCGCAGTTGACACTTCCGGCCGGCAGGGCAGCATCGCACTTTGTCGCGGTGATGGCGAAAGTTTCGAGGTACTGCAACTCTCTTCGCTGGAAGGCGGAACGTACTCCGCCCTGCTGATGCCGAGAATCGCAGAAGCGCTCCTTCAGAACAATCTCGACAAGGCGAAAGTCGATGGTTTTGTGGTGGTCTCTGGCCCGGGCTCGTTTACGGGACTACGAGTTGGCCTCGCCACCGTGAAAGGCTTGTGCGAGGTGATGCGCAAGCCGCTGGCGATTGTTTCCATGCTGGAAGCCCTCGCGCTTACCCACGGACGTGCCGGCCATACGGCGACAGTGGCGTTGGACGCGGGACGCGGTGAAGTGTACGTCGGCGAATATGAGGTATCAACCGACCGCGCCAGCGTGGTTCGGGAATACATCGCGAAGCTGGAGACCTTCGCCGAGGAAGCTGGGAGCATTCGCGGCGACTTGTTCGCGCCGGACGCTAAAGTTGCCGAAGCGTTGCGGGCCGCAAATCCCAACGCGAGGCTCGTTTCCGCAATTCACGCAGACGAAATCGGTCGCATTGGACTGCGCAAGCTGTTGGCTGGGGACACAGCTGACCCTGCAACGGTTGACGTGAATTACATCCGCCGTTCCGACGCAGAGCTGTTCGCCCCGCCGAAACATTGAGACCGTGCTGATTCGCCCTGCCATTCCCGAAGATCTCCCTTCGATTCGCGCGCTTGAGCGGCAAGCTGATACTGCTGCTCACTGGGCAGAACGCGAATACGATGCTCTGTTCGCAGCGGACCGTCCGCCGCGCATTGCTCTTGTCGCTGTGAATGAGTCGGACGCTGCGCACATCTACGGCTTCGTGATCGCGTGCTGCGCGACGGACGATTGGGAGATCGAAAATGTGGTTGTGGCCCGAAGTGAGCGGCGGTTTGGGATCGGCACCAAATTGATCCAGGATCTGCTGCTTCGAGCCCAAATCGGCGGTGCCACTTCGGTGCTATTGGAAGTTCGTGAATCGAACGTACCCGCCCGGAGACTCTATGAAACACTTGGGTTTAGCGAAAAAGGGCGACGGAATGCCTATTACCGAGACCCACCCGAGAACGCGTTGATGCTGCGGATTTCCCTTTCACCCCGTGACAAAGTCCCTTGAATCGGGTTTCGGGGTGTGCTAGCGTTTTAATTCTCATCTCTCCGGAGGTTCACTGAATGGCAGCTCAGGTACGTGATCAGCTTCTCGAAACCAATGATGAGTTTCGCCGCCTGGCGCAAGAACATTCCGAATATCAGCAGCGCCTCGAAGGCTTGATCCAGAAGAAGTATCTTTCCGAAGAAGAAAAGCTCGAAGAAGTACGCTTGAAGAAGCTGAAACTCCGCCTGAAAGACCAGATGCAAAGTTTGGAACTGAAGTTCCGGACCGAACACCAGGTCGTTTAGTCGCCGTCTATCGCCCTCACCCGGCGGTAAAGACACGGGTCTTCACCGCTGTGCCCCACCTGTATGTGAACGGCCCTGCAAA
>JBKQKT010000696.1:0-18155 GCA_052147365.1 Candidatus Korobacteraceae bacterium
AATTCATATCATCCTCGCGGTAATGATTTACCCGTCCGCGGTATGAGCTGCGGACCCCAAGACTTCTATCGCTTTTCCCCTGGCATTTCTTCTTCAGGAACGTTTTCGTTCTCGGTCGCCGGCCGCTCGTGTGTGGTTACTTCGGCCACATCCGCATCTGGAGCGTCTTCGATACCCTCGACCACTTCAGCCTCGAAGTATTGGCCCGATTCGACCAGGTCTTTGACGCTGTCAGAGGTTGCTTCAGGTTCGTCCGACAGGCCTTCGGTGTCACCCGACTGTCCCGCGGAGTCGGGCCCTTCATCGCTCTCATCGCCACCGCTGTCCAAAGCGATTTCTTCCGGCAGCGGATTTTCTTCGCTTCCCGGTAGACCCTCTCCAGCACCAGCTTCTTCGGTCGCCAATTCTTCCGGAGCGGATTCTCCACCCTCTGCCGGCGCACCTTCCGGTACAAGTTCCTCTGCTGCCCCTTCGGCGACGGATTCTTCCGCGGGAGCTTCACTTGTTTCCAAGCTGGAAAAGTAATTATTGACCGCGATGCTGATCTTTTCTACCGTCTTGGGGCCGATACCGGGCACCTCTTCGAGCTGCTCCGGAGTCATATCAGCAACCGCCTCAACCGTGGTGATACCAGCCGCCACCAACTTCTCCACGATGCCGGGCTCCAGATCAGGAATCGACTCCAGCGGCGTAACCGTCTGGTTCATTACCGCCGTCATCCGCTCTTCCACTTCCTGGCGCTTCTCTTCCTCGCTCTTGATGTCAATCTTCCAGCCCAGCAACTTGGCGGCGAGACGAACGTTCTGCCCCTTCTTGCCAATCGCCAGCGATAACTGGCTGTCATCCACGACGACTTCGAGGTGCCTTTCCTCTCCCTCGAGCACGGTCACACGGCTCACCTTGGCGGGCTGTAAAGCCTTTTCCGCAAAGACGACTGCGTCCTCGTGATATTCGATGATGTCGATCTTCTCGCCGCGCAATTCGCGAATGATCGACTGTACCCGCATGCCCTTCATGCCAACGCACGCGCCCACCGGATCAACGTCTTTGTCCTTCGACATAACAGCGATCTTGGTGCGCTCACCGGCCTCCCGCGCAATCGCGCGAATGACTACCGTGCCGTCATAAATCTCGGGGACTTCCGTCTGGAACAGGTGCGACACCAGCTCCGGCACGGCACGAGACACGACAACCTGCGGGCCCTTCGAAGCCTTCTCCACTCGGACAATTGCCACACGCGCCCGCTCGCCGGGAGCAAACGACTCCAGCCGCGATTGCTCCTTGCGGGGCATCTTGGCCTCGGCCTTGCCCAGGTCCACTATGACATCCTGGCCTTCCTGGCGCTTAATGGTGGCGTTGATGATCTCCCCAACCCGGCCAATGTACTCGTTGTAAATTGTGTCCCGCTCCGCCTCGCGCACCTTTTGAAAGATGACCTGCTTGGCAAGCTGCGCAGCAATCCGGCCGAGCACGTCGGTGGGCTTGTAGGTGCGCAGCTCACCGCCCACTTCAGCAGCCGGGTCGATGCGCTTGGCCTCATCGAGGGTGATTTGCAAATTGGGGTCCTCGATTTGCTCCGCGTTCTCAACAATCGTGCGCACGGCATAGGCGCGAATCTGGCCGCTTTCCTTGTCCAGTTCGGCGCGCAGGTTCTCCTGTGTCTTGTAGTACTTTCGGGTGGCCACAACGATGGCATCCTCAACCGCGCCCACGACGATCTGCGGATCGATGCCTTTCTCCCGGCTCAGTGCGTCGATTACGTTGTAAAGTTCACTCGCCATAAAATGTGCGCCACCTTGCTAACTGCTCGATCTCGATTTCGTGCTCTGGAACTCGGGAACCAGGTTCGCCTTCTCCACGTTGCCCAGGTCTATCTCGATCTCTGTGCCATCTTCCACCGCTTCATGCTTCTTCGACTTCTTCCTGCCGGTCAGTTCGAGGCTCAGCCGGCCATCGTGATAGGCCTTTAGCCGTCCTTCAAACTGCCGATTGCCGTTCACCGGATCGCGGGTCATCAGCTTAAGCAGGCTACCGACGAAGCGCTGGTAATCTTCCGGCTTCGACAGTCTCCGGTCCAATCCCGGTGAGGAAACCTCCAGCAGGTACGAGCCGCCGGGCACCGCATCTTCCACGTCGAAGATGGTTCCTACTTCGCGACTGAAGTTCGAACAATCCTCATGCGTCACGCCAGTGGACTTGTCGATATAAATCCGTAGCATGCGGGCTTTGCCTCCGCCCTGCAGCTCAAGATCGACCACTTCCAGGCCGCTCGACTGGGCAACGCGGTCCGCGATTTCCCGAACTTTCTCCAAACTGCCTGCCACTTCGTTCCTGTCATCTCCGCTATTGCCGCAAGTCGCCAGCTCGGGTAGAGCGGCGCTTCAGCGCCGCGTCCCTCCCTGTCACTGCCTGCTCGGGGCAGAGCGGGCCTTTAGGCCCGCGTCCCGCGCGCAACATTATTCCTGAGCCGGACTTTACAGTTTGCTGAAGAACTAGCTCGGCGGACGTTTTGTATCAGGGCACGACTTTAGTCGTGCCGATAAGTCGTTTTTTCTTGTTATCCCGAGCGGGCTTTAGCCCGCGAGGGATCTGCTTCCCGAGTTTTCAGCAAACTCTTTAGCCCCAGCGGCACTCCACCAAGCACAAACCGCCCGTCAGGCTTTCGCTGCCGCCTGGAGTCGCCGTACACCAGCGGATTGCCGGGTGGAAATAAAAAGTGGGCTCGCGCCCACCGATGTGCTTCGCCAAATGCGCGCGGCCCTGCCGCCACGCCGGGAGGGGCTACAACACAACCCTCAAAAACACAACAGTACTTTGGTTACTATACGCCGGAAACAGGCAAAACTCAACGCGTGCCAGGCCCTACGACTCGTGGTTACCTGGCTCGCCGAAAGTTACGAAAGTACAGTTACCTGACCTGTACCTTCGTAATCTTGACAGCGCGCCATTTGGCAGTAGGCTTGGAGTTGGGCGCTGGCAGCATCGGTGTCCCTGACCCGTCCTAGGACGAGGTGCATAGCTCTTTGACAATTTGAGCCGCTTTGTCGGCGTGACCCCAGCAAAGTCGAGGGGGAGGAGCTCGCGGAGCCTGCCCTGAGGAACGCCAAAGGGTGGAATCCCGAGTCTCAGCGAGGGATCATAAGTCCTTTAAAAGGAATACTATGCGATAAGTCTTTGTGGCTCAATAAGTTGCATCAAAATGTCGGATATTTGCGGTATAAGTCCTTTATTTTGAAGAGCATCGATGACAGGAGAGGGGTAGGGGTACACGCAGTTTCAGTCGTGAGCGTGGCTCCACTGCGGGTCCTTCTCGGGTGGCACGATTGAGCCATCGCGCATGTGAATGATGCGGTCGCCGTAACCGGCGGCTTCGGGGTTGTGGGTGATCATCAGCACCGTCTGGCCCAGTTCTTTGTTGGATTGGCGCAGCATGTTCAATACGATCTCGGAATTCTGCGAGTCGAGATTGCCGGTGGGCTCGTCTGCCAGCACAATGGCAGGCTGGTTCACCAATGCGCGGGCCAGCGCGACGCGTTGCTGCTCGCCGCCGCTCAATTCCGAGGGACGGTGCGCGAGACGTTTGTCAATGCCCAGCAACCGCATGATGCGCTCGATGTATTGGCGCTCTCCGGCGCCGTTGCTCTTGCCCGCGATATCGCGGGCAATGGCTATGTTTCCCTCGGCGGTCAAAGTTGGAAGGAGGTTGAACTTCTGGAAGACAAAGCCGATTTTCGACCTGCGCATGCGGGTTCGCGCCGAATCGGACATTGCGCTGAAGTCTATTCCGTCAATGAGCACCCGTCCGGAGTCGGCGTGAGTCAGCCCGCCCAGGATGTAGAACAAAGTGGACTTTCCACTGCCCGACGGGCCGACGATGGTAACGAACTCGCCCTTGTCTATAGCCAGCGAGACCCCGCGCAATGCCGGCACGTCCACTTTTCCGATGCGGTAGGTCTTGCAAACATTTTCAGCTTGAATCATCCACGCCATGCGAATGCTTGATCTTACACGAATGTCTTTTTCACCACGGAGGCACGGAGAGCACGGAGTTGATTTCTTTTTCTTCTCTCTGTGTCCTCTGTGCCTCGGTGGTGAAACTTGCTGTGTCACTCCGTCGATACTCCCCGCCGCGGCCGGTTTCGCGCTACAACTTTGGCATGGCGAGGTTGTCAGCGGAAAGAAAGCACGCGCAATTGGTTGCAAGCGCCGTCGAGTGGCTGCGCTGCAAATACGGATGCGGCATCGTTCTCTCGGAACAACATTGCGCCGGCGGCGAAGTCCCCGACGTCATCGGCTGGAAGGGCTTCTGCCAATCGGTGTTGGTGGAGTGCAAAGTCTCGCGTGCCGATTTCCTGGCAGATGCCAACAAACCGTTCCGGTTGAAACCCGCGGAAGGTCTGGGCAGCCGACGCTTCTACATGGCGCCTTTCGGGATGATTGCACGCGAGGAATTACCGCCGTCCTGGGGACTGCTGGAGTGCAAAGGCCGCGAAGTCACAATGACGGTGAAGCCGGGTCGGCAGGACTTGCGCAACACAGCTGGACTGATGAAGGAGATGAACCTGCTTCTGGCAAGCCTGCGCCGAGTGGAGGTGCGCATAGAACCGCAAACCATTACCGATTTTCTGAAATGGAAAAATCGCATGGCCGGTTACAACGGCGGCCGGCTGCCGGAAGGCATCGCGCCGAGAGAACTGGAGCGGAACATCTATCTCGCATAGCTTGCTGCCCTTCGTGGGATCTTCTTGCTAAAATCACAGCCATGATCAGCCCTGACCTGCTGGAAATACTCGCTTGTCCGGTATGCCGAAAACCATTGGTCATGCGCGGCGAAGCTGCCCTTAAGTGCAACGAGTGCAAGCGAGTGTATCCCATTCGCAACGGGATCCCGATCCTGCTGGAGCCGGAAGCCAACATCGAGGAACTCTGAGTGCGCCAGGGCGGTTCCCGTTCTGGTGCAAAATCCGCAGCGTGCCTGAAATAAAACGCACCTCGTCGGGCTAAGCGCCATTTACTCTCTCTGGTTCTGCAAGATTTTGCAGATTTTGCAATGTCGCTAGCTTCCCCCTTCATCCCGAAACGCATCGTAAAACCTGAGCCTCGAGACTCCCATCTGCAACTTGGTGGGCATAAATGGGTTCGAATCATCACCAGCTTCGGGCGAGGAAAAAGACTGGGAAGCAAGTTCGGCAATCGAATTGCCGGCAACCTTATAGGGTTTTGAGAGTCTAAAGGAAGCAAAGCCCTGAAAGGGTCGGAGGTGAGGCCGATGAGAGAAAAATTTTCCGTCCCAGAATTAACGGCGCTAAAAAGCGAGCTGCTTCAGGGGTTTGACTCCAAGGACGCGACGGAGTTGCTGCAGATGTTCTTGGCGGGACACGGCTATGGCGTTTCCGCTGAGGAGGCCCGTAACGCGGTGGCACGGGTTGGGTTAGCTGGATGCAGCCTGGAGGCGTTCCAAAGAGAGCTGGAGAGCATTGCGCTCGTTATGTGAAAGGCCGTGCGGAAGCAGCCTGAATCGGCAAGAAGCGGTGACAAGCTTCGCTTGATTGAATACACAGCGCCGCCAACGCCAGAACCTGGGCGTTAGGCGCACGAAACAGAAGCGAAACGTGAGAAGCCCGGACAAAAACGGTCCGGGCTTTCCTGTTCCTTCTGATTCGATTCTCACTCGTAACGCAAACTTTCTACGGGATCAAGCTGCGCCGCACGCGCCGCCGGAGCCGTGCCAAACAGCACGCCTACCATGGTTGAGACCGCCACCGCGATAATCACCGACCATCCGGAAATCGGAACGCGATAGTCGGTGATGAAGCGCACGGAGAACGGCAGCGCCAGCCCAAGGAAGATTCCGACGATGCCACCGGAGAGCGATATGAGGATCGCCTCGGCCAGGAATTGCGCACGTATTTCGGTTTTGGTAGCTCCCACTGCTTTGCGCACTCCAATCTCGCGGATGCGAGCATTCACCGTCGCCAGCATAATGTTCATAATCCCCACTCCGCTCACCAGCAGCGTCAGCACGGAGACGAGCAGCAGAATCGTGCTCAAGGTATTCGCGGTACTCGACGCTACGGCGAGGAGCTGAGTCAGATTCGACACCTTGTAGACCGATTCTGGCCGGTGACGCGAACGCAAGACACTGCCGATATCATTGGTCGCGCGCGGGACCTCGCTGGAATCTGCGACCGAGAAAAAGAGTTGATTCACACTGTTGCTGTTGGTGAAGAAACGCGCGACGGTGTAAGGAATGAGGATTGTATCTTCGGATATCTCCGACTGCCCAAAAGTATTTACCCGTTCGCGGAAGGTGCCAATTACAGTAAACGGCAGGCCGCTCAGCTTGATCTGCTGGCCGATGGCGGCGCTCTGCGAGCCATAGAGCGTATTGGCAAGTATGTGGGTGATGACGGCCACCTTGGCGCGAGCCCCTTCGTCGCGGTCGTCAAAGAAGCGGCCGGCAAGCACATCGAGATTGCGCACGTAAAGGTATTCCCATGAAACGCCGAGCACCAAAATATCGCGTTCCTTGCCACCCTGCCCCGTAATGCGATCATGGAGTTCCACCAGCGGTGACGCCGCACTGATTCCCGGAACCCGATGCCGCACGGCATCCAGGTCGTCGAGGCTCAGAAGATCGCTGCTGGTCTGGCTGCCGCTGGCATCACTTTGCTCGACCTCGGCCACCATCATATTTGAGCCTACATTTTGGATCTGCTGCAGCAGATACTGCTTGCCCGTCAGCCCAATGGTGACCACCAGGATGAGCGACGCCGTGCCAATGACCATCCCTAGCGACGTCAGCAGGAACCTCGTCCGGTTGCTGCGGAAGGTCTGGATCGCTACGCTCAGCGTCTCGCTGAGAACCAGCTTCGGATAGGGCCGCCCGCTGTTACCGTTGATAACCATGTCGTTGCTGTAAGGTTAACCCTTAAGGGTGCTGGCCCGGGGGCTTTTTGTTGCCCTGAACTATGAGTGGCGCTGAGTGTGCTTCAATTTCCTTCGTGCCTGAGGCATTCGACCGGATCCAGGGACGCGGCCCGCTTAGCCGGAAGTGTACCGAACCCGATTCCCACCGAGCAGCAGACTAGGATGGCGATGAATGCGCTGAGGACCGGGATTGGAAGTTGGTAATCAGTAAAGAACCGCACCGAGAAAGGAAGTCCCACCCCGATCAGCGTGCCCACGGCCCCTCCTGCAACCGAGATGAGGACCGCTTCGGTAAGGAACTGCAGGGTGATGTCCTGGCGGGTCGCTCCTACCGCTTTGCGTACGCCAATCTCATGGAGGCGCGAACTGACCGTGGCGAACATGATATTCATGATCCCGACTCCGCCAACGATAAGCGTAACCGTCGCGAACAGTGCGAGAACGATGGTCAGCGCATCGGCAGTCTTCTTCGCCACCGTCAGTACCTCGGTGAGGTTCCCCATCTCGTACTTTGATTGCGGGCGGTGCCTCGACTGGACAACTTTCAAGATTTCCTGAGTGGCTTGAGGAACACTGCTGCTCTCAGTCATGGAAAAATAGATCTGGTTGACCTCTCTTTTTCCCGATAAACGGCGAGCAACCGTGTAAGGGATGAGGATGGTGTCATCCTGTATCTCCGAGCGGCCGAAGGTGTCAACGCCCTCGCGAAAGGTGCCGATAATAGTGAACGGCAGCCCCTCTACCTTGATCTCCCGCCCCAGCGCCAACTCGTTTCCGCCGTACTGGCGCTGCGCGAAGGCCTCCGTTACTAAGGCCACCTTGTTAAAGTCTTGGGAGTCTCGCTGATTGAAGAATGTTCCGGAAAGGACGCGCAGTCGCCGAACTTCGACGTATTCCGGACTGACGCCAAGCACCAGGATGAAGCGCTCTTTGCCCCCGGGACCGGTAATTCGATCTTGCAGGTTCAGCACAGGCGACGCCGCCTGGATGCCGGGAACTTCGCGTTGCACAGCGTCCACGTCCTCATCGGTCAAGTAGTCATGGGTGGCCGCTGTGTTGGATGAGCCGGAGTATTCGGTCCAGATGAGGTTGGAACCAACATTTTGGATCTGGGTCAGCAGGAACTGCTTGCCGGTCAGCGCAATGGTCACAACCAGGATGAGAGATGCGGTGCCGATCACCATGCCCAGTGCGGTCATGGTGGCCCGGACCTTGTCGGCACGAAAGGATTGGGCGGCGAACCCGCATATATCGCGGAACACGATCCTGCGCTGCTTGTTCGGGATCGCAAAAGCGCCGCTTCTCAATGTCCGTTGCGGCATGGTTCTCAGCCTTTTCCGATGACCACCAGGGTTACGCCGACGCAAACCAGGAGAATGCCGGCCCAGCGCCGCCAGTTCACCCGCTCCCCGAGAAAGAACCTGCCGCCGAGCGCGCCGGCTACGTAGCCCAGCGCCGTGACGGGCACCACAAAGCTGACGTTTTCGAAGGACAAGATGGCCAGCAGCGAGAAAAATCCAACGGTCATCAATCCAACACCAATCCACAGCCACTTGACACGCACAACTCGCAGAAACACCTTTATGAGCGCTGCCGGGCGAAAGTCGTGGACTTCCCCGAGTTGCTTCATGGCGCGCGAGACGCAAAGCTCGCCCCCGGTGCCGGCGACCACGATCAGCGAAAAGAACAGGACCTCGAACACTTATGGATTCCCCGTGGTGCGAGGACTGGTGTACCCGACGACGAAAACGCCCAGGCAAATGACCGCAATCCCAGCCCAGCGCAGAGGTGAAACGACCTCTCCGAGCAAGAGCGTGGCCAGCAAGGCCACGACGGCGTAAGCCATCGCCGAGGCAGGCTGGACAAAACTGTAGTCGGCCCAGGAGAGAACCAGCATATATGCAACGAAAAAGGTGAGCAGCGATGCGATGCCAAGCCAGATCGTGCCCGAGGAAAGTATCCGGGCCAACACACTCACCAGGTCGCCAGGCGATGAGATCTTCGTCGTGATCTTGCCAATGTTCTTCATGCCTTTGCTGAGCATGAGGTTACCCATAGGTCCGGCAATAATCATGATAAGGATCAGTAGGTATGTTTTGAAGTGCAGTCTTTTATAAGGTGTCATTATGACGCTTGGCCCGCGGTCATCCCTCATGTCAAACGGGCTTTCTCTCATGGTATAACAAGAAATCGGCAGCCAGTAACCAGTAAGCCAGCGATCCAGTGATCACTTGCCACTGCCCAAGCCAGATCCTTCTCGTAACTGACAACTGGCAACTGACTACTGAAGAAGGGTTTTTAGCCTTTTGTGTGGCATCGTTGGTTTTACCCATAAGAGCTGGTCTCCCGATTCCGGCCGTATTCAGACCGCCACCGAGACGCTCATTCATCGCGGTCCCGACGAGCAAGGGGTGTTCCGTTCCAACATTTGCTCGCTGGGCGCAACCCGCCTGAAGATCATCGATCTGGTGGGCGGTGATCAGCCCATTCAGAGCGACGACGGCGAAGCGGCCATCGTCTTCAATGGCGAGATCTACAACTACCTGGAACTTCGCCGTGAGTTGGAGAGCCTGGGCCACCGTTTCCAGTCGCATTGCGACACGGAGACCGTCTTTCGCGCTTTCCTCGAGTGGGACACCGGCGCATTCGCGCGATTGCGTGGCATGTTCGCGGTGGCGCTCTGGACCACTTCTACCCGGCGCCTCGTCCTGGCTCGCGACCGTATCGGCATTAAGCCCCTGTACATTGCGCGGCGGGGGGAAGAACTCTTCTTCGGTTCGGAGCTGAAGGCAATTCTGGTACACCCCGAGATCGAGCGCAGCCTGAGCCTGGGCGGCCTGGATTGCTACCTGTCTCTGAATTACGTACCTGCGCCATGGACGCTCGTGGAAGGCATCGAGAAGGTTCTGCCCGGACACTGGGTCGAATGGCGCGACGGCAATTTGCGCTCCGAGGCTTACTGGCGGCTGCCGCAGAGCACGCCGGGCCGCCACACTCTGGAGTCGGCGCGCGAAGAGCTTGATTCACTTCTGCAGCAGTCGGTTCGCGAGCACCTCCTGTCCGATGTGCCGCTGGGCGTGTGGCTCAGCGGAGGCATAGATTCCTCAACCATCCTGCACTATGCCGCAAGCGCGTCAAGCTCCCGCTTGAAAACGTTCTCCATCTCTTTTCGCGGGCGCAGCTTCGACGAGACAGAGTACGTCCAGCAGGCGGCCAAGCTATACGGAACCGATCACGAGCAACTGGACCTGAATCCCGAGCAGGACCTGCAAGGCGCCATCGAGGAATTCGCCTACTACTCGGACGAGCCGAGCGCAGACGCAGGAGCGTTGCCGGTTTGGTTCCTCTCCAAGCTCTGCAAGACCAGGACAACCGTCGCGCTCAGCGGTGAGGGAGCCGACGAATTGTTCGCCGGATATCTGACCTACCGGGCCAATCGCATCGCTGGTTATCTCCGAGCGCTTCCCGCGAGTTCGCTGCGGCTTGCGCTCGGCGCCTTGCGTCACTGGCCTGTTTCCGATGAAAAAATCAGCTTCGAATATCAGCTCAAGCGATTGCTGAGGGGCAGCCTGATGCCGCCTGAGCAGGCGCACGTTTACTGGAATGGGACTTTTTCCGAGGCGGAAAAGCTCACCCTGCTGCAGACGCAGCCTACCGGCGCATTTGACGCGATGCTTGCGGACCTGCGGCTGGCGCTGCCCGGAACAGACGACCTTGCTCCCTATCTCACGTTCGACCAGAAGTACTACCTTGCCGACGACATCCTGGTGAAGTCAGACCGCATGAGCATGGCCCACGCTGTGGAGGTGCGGCCGCCTTACCTCGATCACCGCATCGTCGAGTTCGCTGCCACGTTGCCGGCATCGCTGAAGATTCGCGGCCGGCGCCAGAAGTTCCTTCTGAAAGACTTGATGAAAGACAAGCTGCCGGCGTCGATTCTTCAGCGGAAAAAGATGGGCTTCGACATCCCAGCGCACGAGTGGCTGCGCGGGCCGCTGCGTGCGTTGCTAATTGATACAGTAAATACCGGGCTTTCTGATTACTCGGAACTATTTCATTCGGAGGCAATTCAATCCTATCTTCGCAGTCATCTGGAAAGGCGAGTCAACATCGGCTATCACCTATGGGGCCTGATGATCCTGTTCTTGTGGATGAAAAAGTGGCGCATTCGGGCGCCGATCTCCGCGACAGCGAGGCGCCAGTTGCAGCCCGAGGGAGTTGGCATCTCTACCTAGTGGTGGTGCTCATCGCCGCGGCTGTATACGTAGGGTGCATGATCTCGCCCCCATCGCTGATGGACGATGTGGATGCGGTGCAGGCCCAGATCGCGCGCAACATGCTCGACTCCGGCGACTGGGTAACAGCGCGTTTGGATGGCGTCATCTATCTGGAGAAGTCGCCGCTCATCTACTGGCTGATAGCGATCTCGTACAAGATCTTCGGCGTGCACGACTGGGCCGCCCGGATTCCAGTTGTCCTCTCCTGCATTGGGCTCTGCTGGCTGACGGCCGCCTTCGGTGCGTGGGCATTCGGCAAACGAGCCGGCTTTTATGCGGGCCTGTGCATGGCGACCTGCGTCGGGTTGTGGCTGTTCACGCGAATCCTCATCCCAGATGTCATGCTGACTTTCACGGTTGCTCTGGCGATGTGGGGCTTCCTGCGATGTCTTGAGGAAGATGAACCTCGCCCGCGCGCCTGGGCTGCCGTCTTTGCAGCGAATCTCGGCATCGGTTTGCTGCTGAAGAGCCTGATTGGAGTGCTCTTCCCGATCGCTGCGGGCGGCATTTACCTTCTCGTCACGCGACAACTGTTTTCAGCGAGAACATGGAAGCGGCTCCGTCCCTTTACCGGCTTGGGAATCATGCTGCTCATCGCCGCGCCGTGGCACATTCTGGCGACTCTTCAGAACCCGCCATATTTCGACTTCACGTTGCGCAGCGTACCCGGCGAATACCACGGCTTCCTGTGGTTTTACTTCATGAATGAGCAGGTGCTGCGCTTCTTGAACCTGCGCTACCCGCGCGATTACAACACGGTCCCCCGCCTGTACTTCTGGCTGTTCCATTTGATCTGGCTGTTTCCCTGGAGCGTGTATCTTCCCGCCGTCGCCAAGCTGTCCTATAAACCGATAGACCGCGCCGGGCGGACTCGGCTGCTTGCACTTTGCTGGGCTGGATTCGTGCTGGTCTTCTTCACCTTCTCCACCACGCAGGAGTATTACTCCATGCCCTGCTATCCGGCGCTCGCGTTGCTGTTGGGTTCCGCGATGGCGGGTGAAGATAAATGGATCAAGCGGGGAACGCGCGTTCTCGCGCTAGTCGCAGGATGCGCGGCTGTCGCGGCCATAAGCATTCTGGTACTGGTTCGCAAGGTTCCGAACCCGGGCGACATCTCAGCCGCGCTCGGCTATCATCCCGGAGTCTATTCGCTCTCGCTGGGACACATGGAAGACCTGACCCTGCAGTCGTTTGCCTACCTTCGCCTTCCGCTCGGCCTGGCCGCGCTGGCTTTCTGCATCGGTGCCATCGGGACCCTGGTTCTACGAGGCCAGCGGGCGTATCTAGCAGCCGCTCTCATGATGGTGCTGTTTTTCCAGGCCGCCCGCCTGGCGATGGTCGCCTTTGACCCTTACCTGTCATCCCGACCGCTGGCGGAGGCGCTGGAGCGATCTCCTGAAGGCATACTCATCACGTATCGTCACTACTATCCCTTGTCCTCCGTGTTCTTCTACACCAACCGCCGTGCCCTGCTTCTGGATGGCCGGCGACACAATCTTGTTTACGGCTCCTATGCTCCGGGCGCGCCCGATGTTTTCCTCGATGATGCACGCTTCCAAGGAATTTGGCTTGGTCCTCAGCGAAGTTACCTGGTTGCTCCCGAAGACCGGCTCCGTCATTTAACGGAGTTAGTCGGCGAAGGGACATTGCACGTCGTTGAAAAGAGTGGTGGTAAGATTCTGCTAACAAACCAGTTATTGCCTCTTTGAGAGTCTTTCTAAGGGTCGCGTAAGAGTAATCTGGGCTGACGGATAACTTTTCTTCATTATGCTGCCCGTGCTTCTTGTCGCAGCGTTCCTGCCCAGAGAAAAGCGATCAGCGCTCTTGCGGAAAGTCGGGGCGCAAGCTAAATATGTGAGAATAATTCAAACGAGCCCACTACCCGCCCGTCCCCGTTAATCGGAGCTAATCCATTTGTGAGAGAATAACCGCCAGATGTTTTTTTCCGCTTCTTACCTGACACGTGTTTGGTTGGGGACCAAAATCTCACCCGGACTCTTGCCCTCAAACATCCGGCCGTTGTCCGCGCACATCAAATTGACGGAAAATTGCCAGGCCAAGTGCATCAGTTGTGACTATTGGAAGACCCGCTGGCAGGACGGCATCAGCACCGAGCGCGCCATTGAACTGGTAAACGAGATTGATGCGGCCGGCATCCGCGTCCTCCGCCTAACTGGAGGTGAGCCGCTCCTCAGGAAAGACCTTTTTCAGATTCTCGAGAAGGCGAACACCTCCCGTTTCAAGCGCATCACCATACAGACCAACGGTTTGGCGATTAAGAAGCTGCACAAGCAAATCAACGACTCCCCGATCACTAAGGTTTCGGTTTCCATTGACGGCCTGAAGCAAACCAACGACCTCATCCGCGGGATTCGCGGCTATTTTGATCTGGGCATCGAAGGCATCAAGTTGCTACGGGACAAGAAAGTTGCCATCTCCATCACGCTCAATCGCATGTCTGCCGGGGAGCTTGAAACCCTCGCAGAGGTGGCCCGCAGCGTGGGAGCCGAGCTGGAGTTCAACATCCTGAGCCGCAGTCTTTTCTTCCTGAAGGATGCCGATATTGATTCGATGTGGCCGGAGCCCAGCGACGTGCCCGCGATAGCCAAATTTGTGCGCAACACCATGAGGCGCCCCTCTTACGAGGTGGATTACATAACGAAGTACTACAACAACGAAGACCTCGATGAGCCGCCTTGCGTTCTCGGCTACCTTCAGGTCTTCGTCCTGTCGAATGGGGATGTGCTGACGGGGTGCTACCCGCTTAGCCCAGTCGGAAATATCCTGCAGAACACACTCGCAGAGGTTCTGGCCTCGGAGGCGTACGCCCGGCAGTGCGTTGCGATGCTCCGTCGCGAATGTCCGGGTTGCACCTGCGGCGTGGAGTCTTCTCTGGCCATGAAGCATTCCGGCTCCAGTGCGTTGTATGAGCTGGGTAAGCGAAAGCACCGTAAGAACGGCAGCCGCCAGGCATTGCCGACTGCGGACCGGCGAGTGGAAGAACCCTCACCCGATGATCTTGTCCACATTGGCTCTTCCCGCGAGAAGGACACCGCTCGAAAAGAAGCCTAAATCTTAGAGCAATTGGAGAGTTCTGTTGCGGAGCCCACCCCTGAGTGGTACATGGGCGACCGCATGCGGATTAAAAATAGAGTTGTCATCCCGAGCCAGCGCCCGCTTTTCTTTGCCGACCCGCTTCGGGTCGGGTAGGCGCGAGTCGAGGGACCTGCTTTTTGCTGGTGCCAGAGGATTGCCAAGCTGAACGAGCAGGCGCCGCATCCAGCTTCTATTCCACCCAGGCTGCCTGCACATGGGAGACAACGCCCGCTTCTTCCGCAGATATCTCGCGTGAGCGCGGCAGCCAGCTAACTACCGCAAACGACGCAAGCACCACCATAATCGGATCCATGGGATGGCGGAGGCCGGCGCTCGCATAAGTCAGGTAATAGACAACGGGGTACGTCAAGAGGACCAGGAAATAGGGCGTCGCCGTCGCTGCTGATTTGCGAAAGGCCTTGTACAGGCCGATGAACGAAAGTGCACTGAACACTGTGAGGAAAAAGATATTCGCCGGGTCCAGTGGCTCCTCGTGCAGATATTCGCGGTTGAAGCTCCAAAACCCGGTCCAGATGAAGCCGACACGGCGAATCGACCGCAGCAGGTAAATACCGGGATGGCTTTCGATGTAAGCCAGCGACTGCTTCTGCTTCTCCGCCATGTAACCCAGCTCGCCCAGCCGCTCGTAGTCGCGTACCTCCTGGACGTTGCCCGCCGGATGCACGTCTCCGTTCCACCAGTGCAACGCATCCCCGACATTTCCGTCGGCGACCTCCAGCCAGAGGTTGTCCCTTAACGTAGGTATCAATCGGTGAAAACTTTGATAATTGCGAATCTGCCAGGGCGCAATCGTGACTATCAGGACCAGCACCCCCACAGTGGCCGCCTTCACCCAACGTTTTCCTTGTCGTGCCAGTCGGTAACAAACCCATCCGCCGAGGAAGGGCAGAATTCCCAGGACTGCCGGACTGACAAGCGCAGAGAACCCGTAGAGAAGTCCCCAGCCTGCCCATGCCCCAATGCCGTCCGACGATTCCAGGTGCAACGCAATCAGGAAGAGCAGCGCCAGAAGCAAACCCAGGAACGAGTGGTACCACATGCAGTTCGCAGAAAAGTTGATGGCGTAAGGGAAAAAGGCCCACACCCAGGCAGCCCACTTTGCCGTTCGAAGCCCGAAACTCTTCCGTGCCATAAAGAAAACCGGCACGGACGTGAGCGCCGATTGCAAAGAATTGAACCCGAGAAATACCAGCGCCGAGGCTTTGGTGTAGGCCCCGAAAATCGCAAAAACGCCGGCGAGAATATAGGGGAACACAGGACCGATGATGGCAGTGGGCCCGCTCTCAACCCAGTAAGGGTTGGCAAACCCGTGACCCGTCACAATCGAATGGGCTACCGCTCCGATTTCGTACCCGAATTCCCAATGATCACGCCCCGGGTCGAGAAAACCCTGATAGACGAAAGCAACCACAATCAATCGGACTACCCAGCCGGCAAGAACGGCGGAAAGCAAAAACCGCAGAACTGACGAAGAGGTAACAGATTCCCGGTGGGTTTCTATTTCAGGTTGAGCGACACAATGCATTCGTTGAATCGGAATTCTTAATCTAAGCGACAGCTTGCCAGAAAAGCAAGGCGACGGCGCCGGTGAGTTAGAATGTACGATGGTCTGCCAGCATCACTGGCGACCGGAACTTTCACGAGCGGCATGCAATCGCTTCTGCAAGAAGGGATAAGCCGTTCCGTTTGAGGAGGCTGAATGAAGATTGCCGTGCTTGGGGGCGACGGCTACTGCGGGTGGGCGACAGCCCTGTATTTGTCCAATAAGGGACACTCGGTTGCAATCGTCGATAACTTCGTTCGCCGTCAATGGGACCACGAACTGGGAGCGCAAACCCTGACACCGATCAGCCCGCTTGCGGAGCGGCTTGCCGTTTGGCAGGAGCTGACGGGGAAGAAAATAGAGTCGTTCGTCGGCGACGTCACGGATTATGAGTTCCTGTCAACGATAATGACGGAATTCAAGCCTGAAGCGGTCGTGCACTTCGCCGAGCAGCGGTCAGCGCCGTATTCCATGATTGACCGTAAACACGCAGTTTTTACGCAGGTCAACAACGTCGTCGGCACCCTGAACCTGCTGTATGCCATTCGCGAGTTCCTGCCCGACTGCCACCTGGTCAAGCTCGGTACCATGGGCGAGTACGGCACCCCCAACATCGACATCGAAGAGGGATACATCGAGATCGAGCACAACGGCCGCAAGGATGTGCTGCCCTTTCCCAAGCAGCCCGGGTCGTTCTACCACCTGTCGAAGGTCCACGACAGCCACAACATCGCGTTTACGTGCAAGGCCTGGGGCATCCGCGCCACCGACCTCAACCAGGGCGTCGTGTATGGGACCATGACCGAGGAAACCGCGCTGGACGAAGCTCTCATCAACCGCTTCGACTACGACGAAGTCTTCGGGACGGTCCTGAATCGCTTCTGCGCGCAAGCCGCACTGGATTATCCCCTGACGGTTTACGGCAAGGGCGGCCAGACCCGCGGCTTCCTGGATATTCGCGACACCGTGCGTTGCGTTGAGATCGCGTGTCAGAACCCCGCCAAGCAGGGTGAATTCCGCGTCTTTAACCAGTTCACGGAGCAGTTCACCGTCCTGCAACTCGCGGAGATGGTACAGACCGTCGGCAAAGAGACGGGACTCAAGGTCAGGATCGACCACCTGCCCGATCCCCGCGTCGAGGCGGAGGAGCATTACTACAACGCGAAGCACTCATCACTGCTCAAGCTGGGTCTGCAGCCGCATCTCCTGTCGGAATCGCTGCTCGACTCGCTGATCCACATCGCCGTCCGCTATCGCGACCGGATTGACACATCGCTGTTCCAGCCGCAGGTAAACTGGCGGCATCCGAAGAATGAACGTCATTCTGAGGGACACACCGGGCGCATTCTGGCGAAGAGTGCGCTATGAGCCGGTTTTGACGGCTTCTTCCTTTGGCAACTCCTGCTCCGGGATGGGAACGGCTGGCACTAACTGCCCGTCCCGGATGAAATACTTGTAGCCGCGCCACATAATCGTCGCGCGCGTGAAGCTTACCAGCCAGATCAGGGCCGCCATCGCATCCCACAAGGGGATGAGCGCATACTTTTGCCATGACACGCGATGCTTCAGGCCCCAGCTTCCAATCAGCCAGGTCATCACCCAACGCAATGAAAGATACGTCCCAAGGTAGCCGACCGCAATCGCCAGCGAAGGCCGAACGGCAAACGCAGCCAGGGCCCACGGCAACCCTAGAGTGAAGATGAGCCCGAGATGTCCCCAGGGCCGCATGTTCCGCATGACCACGATCCAGCGCAGCCGCTTGTTGAACAGGTCGCGCATGGAGTCATAATCCGCAACCGTCAACACGGAGTAAGGCAGAAGCTTGACTTCACAGCCCTGCTCCGCAATCAGCCGCCCGACCAGCAGGTCGTCAGCCGGACGGTTCTCGATCGCCTCGTAGCCGCCGAATCCCGCCAGGCGCGCGCGCGTCGTGGCAATCGTCGGTCCCAGCGCAAACTTCACCCCGTCCAACTGCCAGGCCACCAGAATTCCAGCATAAAAATCCGACAGCATGCCCACGGACTGAAGATGCTGGACCAGGGTCTGCTCATCCGTCGGCGCATAAAAGCAGGTCACCGCGCCGACGTTGGGATCGGCGAGCGGCGCAACCACGGTGCGCAGATAGCCAGGCTCGGCGCGCACGTCACTGTCATTGATAACCAGAAACTCATGCCGCGCCTCATTGGAGAGCCGCGCCAGCTTGGCAACCTTGTCGTTGGTGGCAACCCGGCCCGAGCCGAAGAGCACGCGCATCTTACATTCCGGAAAATCATGCACAACCTGCTCAA
>JBKQKT010000697.1:0-7506 GCA_052147365.1 Candidatus Korobacteraceae bacterium
CCTCGATGGTCTGGCGGGCATCCTCAGCCTGGTCCTCCCGCACCAGCACGGCGACACCACCCACCGGAAACACGTCCTGAGCTTCGCGGTTCTGGATCATTGCGTCGATTCCCGCCGACTCCAGCAAACCGCGCACCACCATCGCCTCCGATTCCTCTTCCGTGCCGAACACCTGCACCAGCTTCTCGTCTCCCTTTGCTGTCTCTGCCATGGTTCCTCCCGTAGTACCTGTATTTGGTACTCAGCAATTGGCACTTAGCTTCCAGCGACTGTGAAGGCCGTTATCTTTCGGTCCAGACGGCAGATTCAACGGCCGACTGCCAAGTACCAAATACCAACTACCGACGTTTTCGGTGTATGATGCCGCCCACAACCATCGTGCGCGACGGTGGAGCAGCGCCCGACATCCAAATTGTAGCTGTGCAGCGAAGCCGGCGAAAGCGGCATTGGAGGAATGGGCGCTTCTGGGTGTTGAAGGGGCATTCTATGGGGCTATCGGAACGCGAAAACGAAGGCAGGTCAAAACCCGCGAGCAGCGAGCAACAGGAGCAGGAAGAGGAGCGACGCAAGCTGCGCCGGCTTCAGGTGATGATGAACATGGTCATGTCGGTCATCAGCCAGGACCAGGGTCTCACAGTGGAGGAGGCCGCGGAGCTGGTGGCCAATACCAAGCGTGCCGCGCTGGCCATGTTCCCCGACAAGGAGTTCGCTTACGACATACTCTACAAGCCGCGCCTGCAGCGGCTGATGGCGGAGCGCTTCCGGCTCCAATAACGCCGACTATTTGCTGACGCTCGTCAATAAAACAGTCAATGTCCCCCAAGACAGCTTGGCTCGCATCTGCACCGGCAGATGCTGGGCGTCGTCGGTGTACCAAATCCAAACTCGACCGCGGTTCTTCAAAGGCCCGTACTCGCCCTCCGGCCCGACGCGAATCGTGTTGAAGGTTCCGGCTGGGGTCTTCACCTGCTCCTTGCCTTCGACGTGCGCCTGGACGGTTACAGTTTTACTGCCGTCGTTAAGGGGAAAGCTGTAGCTCGCGCCCTGCTGCAAGGGCAGGCTGGCGACATAGAGGATTCCCGACACCACATCGGTCACACAGCCGGGAATGTCGTTCTCGGTGCGCTTCTGCTCATTAGTCTTGAAGTTGCGCTCCTCGAGCACAGCTTTGCCGCGGCTGTAATCGTAGGTGATCACGGTCTCGCGGCGATGTGAGCCCTCCTCGGTGTGCTTGATGACCTTCGAAGAGCAGAGGGTCTTGGCATCGAAATAGGAGTTGAAGCGGTCGGCCACCCGAAAGAGCATCGCGACCACGCCGGTGGAGTCAGCGCTGCCCTCGAGATGCTCCTGCGAGCCGGTGCGCTCGACATGGAAACTCGCCATGCCAGCAGTGACGAAACGCCAGTCCGCCTCGTAGTGGAGGGTCTGGCCATTGGGAAGTTCGAAGCCCGGCCGCAGTGGCTCAATGCGCGCCGCAGAGCTGACTTTAGTCTCAGTCTGCGCGGGCCCCGCAGCGTGAGGAGCGGTCGCGGTTTGAGCGGCAGCACCGCTGTTAGCCGGCGGAGCTGACACGGCCAGCACAACTGCGAGCGCAAGAAAATAATGTTTAATGGAATGCACTTTCACCCGGGGAACCAGAGGATCTTAACGACGAGCGCCGCCAGCACGGCCACGGCACCCAGCAGCGAATTGTACTCGCGATGGCTAAAGTATAACTTGCGCGAAGACCCACTCATGATTTGACGGAACAGAAGCGTGTGGGGAAGCAAGCTCGGCACCCGACGGGCGTAGTCGTCATAGTCAGGAAATTGGCCACGTAGGAATGCTTCTTCGGAGCGGATAACGGGCACATAAATCACAACGAACAACAGAATGATGGCAATTGCCACCCACACGTCTCGCGCGGCAATCGCGAATCCAATGCCGATGACAATCGAGCCGAGATAGAGAGGATTGCGCACATACGCGTAAGGGCCGGATGTGGCAAGCACGCGGTTCTTCTCGACATGACCGGAGGCAACTGCGCGAATGAGAATCCCGAGCAACGCAATGACGCTCCCAATTAGGAGAAACGACCACGTCGGTCTGGCCCGCCAGAGGTAAAAGGCAGCCAGCACAAATCCCAGCGGGACACGAATGCGGCGCGCGATCCGGCTCCAGGCTGCGGGTGACTTGCCGGCTTGCACTTCAGGCAACGTGGCCTCCCAGCAATTGCTCAACGGCCTCAATTACAGCAGGCGGCTGGATCGAAACCATACCCTCATCGGGACGGTCGATATGGCTTGGGTTGTACACGCTGTCAGAGCTGCGCAGCACCACGCAGCGCGTGCCGAAGGGGCCGTTGCGTTCCGGACGCGTGGGTCCGAACAGAGCGACCACCGGAACGCGCAATGCCGCCGCAAGGTGCATCGGACCCGTGTCTCCGCCGATAAAGAGACCTGCGCGGCGGGTGAGCGCAATCAATGCTCCGACCGAGCACTTCAGCGGAAGCGCCGCTCCACCGCTTGACTGGCGAACCGCCGCGGCGAGCTGCTCTTCCCCCGGCCCGTGATTGACGACGGCGGCCAATTTACGCTCAACAAGTGCGCGCGCCACATTGCCAAATGATTCGGCCGGCCAGCACTTGGCGCCCCAGCCTGCGCCCGGGTTCAGGATCACGAATGGCTTGCCGTCAAGTTTCTCGATGAAGTCTGTGGCCCAGGCTTCGTGTACGGGATCGTGCGGGAAAGGCGGCTCAACGTATTCCAGATCTTCACCCGCGACCGCCGATGCCAGGGATAGCGCCTGTTCAATCACGTGCGCTCCCGCAGGATCGACGGCTCGGGTGTACAGCATGGCTGCCGGAGCTTCGCGCGGTTGCGAAGAGCCAACCCGGATGCTCGCGCCGGTGACCCGCGCCGCCAGTGCCGAGCGAATCGAACCCTGAAGATCCAGCGCCAGATCGTACTTCATCGCTCGGACTTCACGTGTGCAGGAGCGCACCTCGCGCCATGTATCGGCGGAAGACAGTGCACGCCGCCAGCGGTTGAGGTTTGCGACATGGACCCAGTCCGCCAATGGTTTGAGCTGTGAGCGTTGCGTCAGGAGTTCGGTTTCGCGGGAGCACAACAATTCCGCCCAGCGCTCCTCAATCAGCCATCCAATTTGCAATTCGGGCTTGGCACGCCGTAACGCGGCGATCGCGGGCATGCCGTGAATGATGTCGCCCATCGCGCTCAGTCGCACTACCAGAATGCGATGCGGAAGCGGGATGGGGGACAGCTCATTCGGCGGCATGAAAGTCATTATTCACCACAGAGACATGGCGCAGCGTAGTCACAACCAAAGACCAAAGGCGGTGGGCTAGATTTCTTTACCACGCAGGCACACAGAACACGGAGAAGAGACAAGGAAACCAACTCCGTGGTCTCGGTGTCTCCGTGGTGAATTCGTTGCGACTCGCCACGAATTCAGGACTTAGTAGCACAAGAAACTTCTGGTCGATTTCTCTGGGTCTCTGTGGTGCTAGATTTACTTTCGGTCGCGTTCTTGGCTCCAGAACTTCAGCCGCGAGAGAAAATCGGTCGTCGAATGTTTCTTGGCGTCGCCGACAATCTCCACCCTTCCGCCATAGGCCAGCACCTCGTCACGCTCGGGAACGCTCTCGCGCGTGTAGTCAGTGCCTTTCGCCTGAACATCGGGATGAAGCTCGCGAATCAGCGAGCGCGCGTCAGGCTCACCGAAAATCACCACAGCATCGACATCGGCCAGCGATGCTATGATTTCCGCGCGTTCTTCTGCCGGCATCAGCGGACGTCCCTCGCCTTTGTTCTGGCGCACGCTGTCATCGGCATTGATGGCAACCACCAGCCTGCCGCCAAGCGCCTTCGCTCCGCGAAGATAACGCACATGTCCGACGTGCAAGAGATCGAAGCAACCATTGGCCAGCACGACCTGCTCGCCGTCACGGCGCCATTCGGCTACATGTTCGCGCAGAGCTTCGCGCGAAAGGATTTTCAGTGTGCTGTGGTTCACGTGGTTGCCGCCGCCGAATACTGATCAATGGCAGCCAGCAGTTCCTTGTTCGAAACGGTCGCGGTGCCGCGTTTCATCACCACGATGCCGCCGGCGAAGTTGGCCAGGCGGGCTGCATCGGCAGTATCGGCTCCCGCCGCCAGCGCCGCCGTGAAAGTCGCGATCACGGTGTCTCCCGCTCCCGTCACGTCCACGACCTGATCGGAACCGAAGATCGGGACCGCCAACGGCGGCGCATCCTTCTCGAAGGCGACCATTCCGTCGCGCCCGCGTGTGATTACCAGCGACTCCAGTCCCATCCGCTCCAGCAATTGCTCGCCCGCTGCGAACAGCTTGTCGTCGTCATGTCCGATCTTTATGCCCAGCGATTCTTCCACCTCGGGCTCGTTGGGGGTAGCGGCGGTGATGCCTTCAAACTCCAGCATGCGATAGCGAGAATCCAGCGTCACCGGTTTGTTTTGGAGGCAATGGTTGGATTTGATGAAGTTGAGCAGCCGGGGAGTCGCGGCGCCGTATCCGTAATCGGAAATGAGAAACGCGTCAGCGGCAGTCGCATACTCGCGCGCGGCATTTACCAGCTTGAGCAGGACCGGATGCATCTCCTCTAGCGGCTCAGGCTCGCGGTCCACGCGGACTACCTGCTGGCGGCTGGTGTGCGACATGCCGGCAAGGATGCGGGTCTTGGTGGGCGTGATGTGGCCTTTCACCCGCTCGATGCCGCTGGTCGAGACCTTCTTTTCGCGCAAGTGTTCCAGCAGGAGGCTGCCGGCTTCGTCATCGCCGGTTACCCCGACGGGAAGAACATTGACACCTAGCGAGGCGAGGTTCATCACTGCATTGGCGCCGCCGCCCGGGACAACGGTGCGGTCGCGGTGCTTGAGGATCAGCACCGGCGCCTCGCGCGAGACGCGTGCGATCTCGCCGAATACGAACTCGTCCGCGACCAGATCGATCAAAGCTGTGATGGAAACATCGCAAAACGCCCGGACGATTTTCTTCCAGCGATCTGCGTCTTTCAAGTGTCTGGTCATGAACTCAATTGAAGACCCGGCGACATAGCCAACCGGGCTCAGCGGAAACCTTGATTGTCTCACGCTGCGCGTTGCCTTCGCTCCGCAATCGTGGCCAGCATCGCGTCCAGGGCCGCGTCAGCGTCTTCCAACTTCATCCGCACCGGCACAACGTGAATAGGTTGTAGCGTGTGCAAATTCGCTCCGAGGTTGACCGCGTCTTTCTCCGTGGTAACGAAGGCTTGCGCGCCCGCCTGTTGGCGCAGACGCTGCAGCTCGCGCACGTCCTGCTCGGTGTAGCGGTGGTGATCGCGAAAGCTGCGCGTGCCGGCAAGCATGGCCTGCGCCGCTTTAAGTTGGGTAAAGAAGGGTTCTGGCTGAGCGATGCCGCAGAAGGCAAACCATCGCACCAGCGTTTCCGGCGGCACGATGTCACGGCGGACGCGCCAGACGTACTGGTTTTGGAGCCGCAGTCCGTCCGTCGATGCGTCGTTCGTGAGCACAATCGCGTCGGCGCGAGAAAGGGACGCAATCGGCTCACGTAGCCGTCCGGACGGCAGCAGCGAATCCTGAGCGTCCGTCGGCGTGACCATCACGATGTCGAAATCGCGCGCCAGCCGCCGATGCTGAAAGCCGTCATCCAGCAGGTGCAGGTGCGCGCCGAAAGTTGCTTCGGCCATCTCGCCTGCCTGGCGCCGGTCCCCGCCGACGACAACGTGAACCCCCAGCTTGCGCGCGATGAGCAGAGGCTCGTCGCCAAAGTCGCGTGCTGAGCCATTCGGATCGACGATGGCCACACCCTGCGTCTGGCGCCGGTAGCCGCGTGACAGAACATCGAACGCAATTCCACGCGCTTTCAGCAACTCACCCAGCAGAATGAGAAACGGCGTCTTGCCCGAGCCGCCGACCGTGAGATTGCCGATGCTCACCACAGGGCCTTCAAGGCGGTTCGCAGGGATCATCCCGTGGTCGAAGAGTTCATTGCGTACGCGGACCGCAGCACCGTAAAGTGCCGACAATGGATTCACGCGCGCCTCTCCGAGGAGAGTTCGGCTGTGGCGCGGGCGGATTCAGGCAGCAGCCCCAGCAGCGCTTTGACTGTGCGCTCGGTAGCGCCTTGCTGGGAACGCAGCACTTCGGCTGCGCGACGGCCTAGCAGTGCCCGCTCATCTGGATTTTCGAGCAGCCGCAACACGGTTGGAATCAACGACTGCGGAGTAACTTCGCGCAGCGCATCCGCTTTGCGGAATACTTCGATGACGTCGCGGAAGTTTTCGGTGTACGGCCCGACCAGAATCGGCGCTCCGAACTGAGCAGCCTCCAGCACGTTATGTCCGCCCCGCGGTACCAGGCTTCCGCCGATGAACGCCAGGTCGGCAAACTCATACAGGCTGGCCAGTTCGCCAATCGAGTCGAGCAGGAAAATTCCTCCAGTGATCGGCTTCTGCCCGTCCCATTGCGAGCGCCGCTCATAACGAAGACCCGACGAAGACAGCAGGGAGGCAACCGGCTCGAAGCGCTCTGGATGGCGCGGCGCCAGCACCAGCAGCGCGCCGGGATAGCGCGCCGCTACTTGCCGGAAGGTCTCCAGCAACATTGCTTCTTCGCCCTGCAGCGTGCTCCCAGCGACAAGTACAGGACCGATTTCGTCGCGCTTCAAGGCCGCTGCGAATTGGGTGACGATCGCCGGCTTCACGGGCGGCTTCACCTCAAACTTCAGATTGCCACTCACGTGAACGCGTTCCGCCGGCGCTCCCATTTGCTCCAGCCGGCGCGCGTCCTCGTCGCTTTGGACGAGGAAGAGCTGCACGTTCTCCAGCACGCGCGCCAGCAGCTTGCGAATTCGCAAGTAGCCCGGCAGCGAACGATCTGACACGCGCGCGTTGACCACCGCGACCGCTGCCCCGGACAGCTTCGCCAGGCGCAGCAAATTGGGCCAGAATTCGCTCTCCGCCAGCACCATCAGCTTGGGCTGCAGCGCTTGCAGGTAGGCACGCACCGGGAACGGCAAATCCAGCGGAATATAGAAGACGTCATTCCCACCGTAGCGCTCGCGTGCCAGCTTCTGCCCCGTGTCGGTCGTAGTCGAGACAACGATTCGCCAGCCCGGCAGTTGCGCTTTCAATTCCTCAACCACCTGCGAGATGGCGAGCACTTCGCCAACTGAGACGGCGTGGATCCAGATGGTGTCTGCCGGCCAATCACTCACCAACCTGTCAGGCACCGTGCCCAGCCGCTCGCTCAGTCCGGTGCGGTATTTGCCGTGGCGCAGCATCTCCAGCAGCCACCACGGTGTGCTGATGACTAGCGCGAGCAACAGGAGAGTACTGCTAATCATCGTATAGGCCTGGTGGTGCGGCGGGCCGCCGAGATGATGGCCGGTTTCGTGCGTGATCGGTCGATCGATGGTCGGTCGAGCCCTGAATGGTCGAACTTCGAGCGGAAAGGAATAATCACTCCGAATGTTTCTCTATTTCTTGCG
>JBKQKT010000698.1:0-4358 GCA_052147365.1 Candidatus Korobacteraceae bacterium
CTTCTCCAGTCGGCAAACGCGGGCGCGTGCGCCGGAACGATCCCCGTTACCTGGAAGATCGCGTAGCCTTCGCCCGTGGTGGCCGATTGCGGCGGATCGCCCTGCTTGGCCTGGAAGGCCTTGGACAGAATCTGTGCGCTATCGGGGAGAGCGGCAATCACGCCGTCGCTCGCCACCGGATCCGTGGTCACCAGATCGAGATGGTGCGCCGCGGCCGTTTTTTCCAAGCCGTTCTTGTTTGCTTCGGTGGTCAACTGCTGAGCATAGTTGTCCTCGGCCGCCGCTTGTGCCTGGCGCGTGAGGGTTGCAACAATGCTGGCCTGCACGTCGCTCAGCGGCTGCGTATGCGCCGCCTGCCGCTCTTCAACCTGCACAATGTGATAGCCGAAGTTGGATTTCACGATGTCGATTTCGCCAATCTTCTGCGTGAAGATCGCATTGTCGAACGCCGGCACCATCTTGCCCCGCTGCGCAAATCCCAGCTCACCGCCGGTGTCTTTGCTGCCCGGATCGTCGGAGTATTTCTTGGCGAGATCGGTCCAGCTTCCGCCGGCCTGGAGAAGCTTGAGAACCATTTCCGCTTTGGCTTTGGCCGCGGCATCGGTTGCGGCATTGGCGTTGGGCGGCACGCTGATGAGGATGTGGCGCGACTTGGCCTGTTCCGGCACGGCGTATTCGGCGGCGTGATCGTTGTAATACTGCTGCACAGCCTGCTGGCTCGGCGGCTGGACGCCTCCGGGAATCTGGCTGTCGGTGAACGCGAAATACGTGATCTTGCGCTCTTCGGGCACTGCCTGCGCGTACCGCGCCGCGTTGTTCTTGAAGAACGCTTCGAGCTCGCTGTCAGAGGGATTGATCGTCTTCCGCACATCGTCCGCGGAAATCACCGCGTAATCGAACTTGATCTTGATGCTCTGTTTCAGGTAAGTGTCGCGCACTTCCTGATCGCTGACCGTGACCCCGGCGGTAATAAAAGCCTCCAGCCGCTGGATCGTAATCTGGTCCTTGATCTGGTCCTCGAAATCCGTTACCGATTCGTGCAGGCGCTCGTCGATCAACTGCTTATAGGCGTCTTCGCCAATGAACTTGCCTTCGGGGTAAAGCACTTCTGCGGTGGGCCCCGTCCGCAGCCACTTGCGCACGTCATCGTCGGTCACATAGAAGCCCAGCTTGTGCGCTTCTTCAAGAAGCACCTGCTGCTGCACCAGCTGCTGGCCCACCTGCTGCTCAAAAAGCTGCACGATCATGGGATTGCTGGCGTATTGCGGATCGCGCTGCTGCAGCTGGTTCTCGGTGATCTGCTCCACCCGCGCCTGGCTGATGCTGTCGCCGGAGGAAAGAATGCGGCTATACCAATGCGGATAAACCACCGCGTACGTGTCGGGCGATGAGGAGCCCATGCCGCCCAGCCCCGGAATAAGGTACAGCACCATGGTGACGGACGCTGCGCCGATAATGACCACGATCAGCGCCTTGACCATGCGATTGTCTGTTTGCAGGAAACGAATCATGAATGGACTTCAACCCTCTAAGCGCGGCAAGCCTGGCCTGCGGGCGGCAGCATGGTTTGCTGCAATGCGCGGCGCGCCTGCGTATGCGCGATTCTCGCTGGATGCGACTCTGCCATTATAGAGGAGCCGCCCGGCGCGAGTGGGTTCGCGGCGAAGCTGAGACTGAAGGACTTTCCCTCAGGGGCTAAAGCCCGCATCCCCGTTAGGTGGTCAATGTACGGGCTGAAGCCCATACCCTTCAAAGGTGGCCCGCTGTCGAGTGCTGGTCAAACTGCGTCCCCAACGCACAACGGGCATCCCGCCTGAGCAGGATGCCCGTTTCTGTCCACTGATCACTGTTCACTGCCCACTGTTATTTATCGCCAGTAGTACACTCCGCCGACCAGGTAATAGGGCCGGTAGTAAACCGGCGGATAGGGGTAGACATAGCCTGAATAGTAGCCGTAGTGCGGGCCGTAGCCGTAGGGGCCACGCCGGTAGAGGCTCGGGCCGCCCGGATACAGGCCTTCAGCCAATCGCGCTGCTTCCTGCGGGCTCACCGGGTTTACCGTGAGCGGCGCAGCGATGTGGAAGGTGACCAGAGCCTCAGCGGGAATCCAGACTCGCGGTCCGCCTGAAGCTGCTGAAGCAGCTGTGCCTCCGGCCGCGCCAGCGCCGGCGCCAATGGCGCAGCCCGGGCCACGGCCGATCGCGCAGCCAATGATGGCGCCGATAATTGCTCCACCCACCGCATTGTTCACCGTCTCGCCGGCCTTATTCGGCCCCTTCACCCTGAACTCGTTGGTCGTGAGCGGGTAGCTCTGTCCGCCAAGGTCGAGCGATGTGAGTGTGAGCGCCAGGATTGAGCTCCCAGCCAATGTGCCCGAGCCGGCATTCTTCGCTTCGGTCACCACGCCGTGCACGGTCGCGCCGCGCGGAATCGCCAGAACGCCGCCGACGGATACGTCCTGAATCACTGTGAACTGCACTGGCTGGCCGTCTTTGGCTCGCTTGCTATCGACCGGCTCGCTGGTGCGCACCTGCAGCAACATTCCCTGTGGAATGGTTACAGGGCCGCGCGCCGGCTGGTACTGGGGTTGCTGAGGGTACGGCGGATATTGCGAGTTCTGCGGATTCTGATACTGCGGCCGCGCAGGCGGAGGAGGCGGATACCCACCCTGCTGCGGATAACCACCTTGTGGAGGATAGCCACCTTGCTGCGGGTAGGCCGGCTGCTGCGGATACGCCGGAGGCTGCGGATTGTTGACTGCAGCCGGGTCCGGGCCCTGGTTCTGCGGATTCGTGTCGGGGGCCGGTCCCGGAGGCGGCAAGTTCGACATTTGCTGCTGCGCCGGTGACTGGTCTGAATCCGGCGTCTCATCTGCGGCAGGGGCCGGCTGCGGGCTCTGTCCGTCCGGGCCCGGGTTCCCGATCTGCAGATTGTTGTGCACCTTGGTTACGCCGTCAACGTGCGCGGCAATTGACTCAGCCAGTTGCTTTGACGCATCGGTCGACACGGTTCCTGAAAGCGTGACCTCTCCCTGAATCGTCGCAGCGGTAATTAGATCGTTTTTCAGTGCTGCGGATGCATCCAGAGCGTGCACCACGTCCATCTCAATTTGCCCGTCGGTGCGCGGTCCCTGTTGTGCCGCCGGCGGCTGACCTTGAGGCTGCGGTGCGCCGGGGTCCTGCGCCAACGCCACCATGGCGCACAGCATGGCCAACCCCATATACGCCACAAGCTGTGTGCCCAGTTTCCTCATCAAATTACGATTCGTCAGGGTACGCTTCATGTCGATTTCTCCTGGTTTCTTCCGTCGTGACTGGCGGTAAAACTCACGCCGAGCAACGGTTTTCGACTTACGTCAACGGCTCACACGGTTAGACGAGACTCGCCTGAGCCTGTTAACGACTTGAACCCAGCATCCGAGAAAAAGTTTCCCCGGCTCATGCGGCGCTTATTGCTGCACCCAAAGCCTTTAGCCCTGCGGCCACGTCGGTCCCGAGGTGCACCCGCAGGGCTCTGCGCCCGCGCGACTCCAGCACCGCCAGATCGCCCGCCGCCTGCGCATCGATGACCACGCCAAAGCTGTACTTCTGGCCGGGAATGTCCATATCGTCGGCATGGTCCGCGGTGATTTGCAGAAAGACGCCCGTGTTTGGGCCGCCCTTGTAGTCCTGCCCCGTGGAGTGGAGAAAGCGAGGACCGAAGCCGAGGCACGTAGCCACGCGCTTTTGATCGCGCACCTTGTGCCGGAAGCTCTGGATGGCCGCCACGTGCTCGTCGAACATGGGCAGAAAGGCCACGGTCGCAAAGTAGTCGCCCGCGACCAGTTGGTCGAGATGCGCGCGCAGAATTCCAGCCAGTGTCTGGCTCGGCGCCGCGCCCTTCAGTTTGGCGGCGTAGGCATCGGTTGCGTAGAGCGCGAACGGAGCTCCGGAATCGCTCTTTCCCGTAAGGAATGGCGTGCGCTGGGGCAGCTTGCCACTCTTTTCGTACTCCGTGGTCAGCGCGCGCGTCTCTATCTTGGCTGCTTCCACATCCGGCTGGTTGAAGGGATTGATGCCAATCACCGAACCGGCCACTGCGGTGGCAATTTCCCACGTGAAGAACTGCCCGAAGATTTCGTACCGATCGCCGATTTCGAAGCGCACGACCGGATGGCCGGCGGCTTCAAGCGCATCCACTTTTGCATCCTGACTCGCGTCGGTGGTGTCCTTCAGGCGAACGTAGGCAAACACGCGGTCGTTGCCGTACACGCTTGGTGCCCCAATCGCTTCGAGGTCAACTGGCGTAATTCCCTTCCCTTGTTTGCCCGTCGACTCGGCAATCAGTTGCTCCAGCCATGCGCCCAAGTCGGCAATCTC
>JBKQKT010000699.1:0-9444 GCA_052147365.1 Candidatus Korobacteraceae bacterium
TCGTACGACCAGTCTCAGCGAGGTCGCCCCCAATTGATCCATGGTCGCCCACACATTCGAAACCCACGAATGTGTGGGGCACCCTGCTTCCTCTGCCCAGGTTGGCGTGCAAAACAAGGACGCGAACCTGGGGCACCTCGCCCACCGGAAAGACTGCGGAAACGACGCCTTTCTAATCCTTACCGCCTGAAGCGCGGACGGAAGCAGCCGCTTTATCCGCCAGTGTCCAACCAGTCGCACAGGCCGTAGCAGACCCGATGATGTACCACTCCGACGGATGTGTCATCACGGCTCGCACTCCTTCCAGTAATGCCGCAAACGCCACAAATCGTAAAGCCCATATAACCCAGTAGTCTTTGGACATCCTCATGTGTATTTTCCTCTTGCGACTGAATTAGCCGGGCGGCCCAGATCCCTCGCCGACCAAAGTCGGCTCGGGATGACAATGATAAAGGGCTAAGACGCGGGCCCTTCGACAAGCTCAGGGCAGGCTCTGAAGGCCCGCTCTACCCAAGAGCTGGGCCGCGATGCAGATTTCAGGCGCTCACGGCTTCTGTATGGCGTCGGCGCCGGCGCGGGCGCACTGGCCGTCGTGCTCGCTGGTATCACCGGAGAGACCGATGGCGCCAATGATCTTGCCGTCCACGAGCAGCGGCACACCGCCTTCGACCGGAACCGCACCTTCCAGACCGAGGACGCGCAGACCGGCGCCACCGCCCGCCAGTGCATCCTGGAAGGCCTTGGTCGGACGCTTGAAGAGCGCGGCCGAGCGCGCCTTGTTCACCGCCACCTTGGCGCTGCCGAGTTGGGTGTTGTCCATCTTCTCGTAATAGACGAGGTCTCCCGCGGGATCGACGACGGCAACCGCCATCAACCAATTGTTTTTGCGTGCTTCCGCGACCGCTGCCGCAGCCGCTTTCCTGGCGGTTTCCACGCTCACCGGCGGCCCGTAAGGCGTGAGCGGTGAGATAGCTGCCGTTGGCTGGGCAACGGCGTTCACCACACAACAGAGGAAGGCGAAGACAAGCAGGAACTTGACAAAGCGGTGGGCAGACATCGGGCCTCCTTCTTGGACTTTCAAATCGCGACCTTCAGATCCACGAAATACGCGCCACGAACTGTAAGAGGTCAACCTTGAGTTGTCAAGAAAAGCTGTCGTGATTCGGCGGCAAGTTGTAGATCAGATCGACTGCACCGGAATCGCAAGCAGGTCGTCGACGAGGCCGACTTCCTTCTGGACGAACGGTTCACCGTAGCGCACTCCGGCGAGCAGGCCGTAGAAGCCGGCCATGGCAGCGACGCGCTCGCGAATCTCTGCCTGGCGAGGAAACAGACCACTTCCCTGCTCCTGGTCCTGATACTGCGAGCGGTAAGCCATAAGCGCGGCAAAGCGCGTCTCGAACTGTTCGGAGATGTCCACCACAAACGTCGGGCGAACGTCGGCGTAAAGGCTCGCGTAGATGATTTTATAAGGACGATGTGGCGCTACACCGAGGTCGAGTTTGGCCAGTCCCCCGAGAAACGCGGCTTCGTAGCCGAGCACCGACGCGGTTGCATGGTCGGGATGACGCGCCTGCCAGTAAGGCAGAATCAGCACACGCGGCCGTAGCTCGCGAATGACGCGCGCGACCTTGAGGCGGTTGTCGTAGGTGTTCTCCACGCGCCCGTCAGGAATGCCGAGAGCGCGCCGCCAACTGACCTTGAGCACGCGCGCCGCTTGGTCGGCCTCGCGCGCGCGATCTTCGACAGTGCCGCGCGTGCCCATCTCGCCTTGCGTCAGGTCGAGGACGGCAGTGCGGCGTCCACGCTCGGCCATCTTGAGCAACGTGCCGCCGCAGGTCTGTTCGACGTCGTCGCGGTGCGCAGCGATGGCCAGAATGTCGAAGCTGGCGGATTCTGGCATCGCGGTCACAGGCGCATTGCCACAGCGACGCCATCGCGCAGCGGAACGATGGTTGTGAACCAGTCCTGCGATGAGTAGAGCAGGCGATTCAGTTCCACGACGCCCTCGGTCTGCTGCTGACGTTCGGACTCTTTCGTCAGCCCAGGGTTGCCGGCGGCGTATGCGACCCTGCCGGACCACAGCGCGTTGTCGGTGATGAACAGTCCGCCTTTGCGCACGCGTGCCGCGGCCATCTGAAAGACGCGAGGATAATCGTGCTTGTCGACGTCGTTGAAGAGGATGTCGAACTGCTCTTTGCGCTCGGAGAGGATTTCCAGCGCGTCGCCGACGTGGACTTCGATGCGGTCGGCGACGCCGGCCTGCTGAAAGTAGCGGCGAGCTTCATCGGCGATTTTGCGGCTGCCGTCGGTGTAATGCACTTTGCCGCCGGCGCCGACGGCATTGGCCCACCAAATGGTCGAATAGCCAATCGCTGAGCCCATCTCGAAGATCGTCTTGGCGTTGAGCAGGCGCGCGTACTGGTAGAACAGCCTGCCGACCGCCGGGCCAACGATCGGGATATCGCGTTCCTTTGCCTGCCGCTCCATCTCCTGCAGGACAGGTTCGCGCTCCGGCAGCATAGCGTAGATGTAGTTTTCGACGCGTTCGTCTGTGAATGGCTTCACGTTTCTCGACCTCCCCAAGCAATGAACTGCAGATCCCTCCGCTCGGATTGCCACCCCATCAGGCGCAAAATCGGCGCCTGTTGGGGGCCCAGGTCAGTCCTCGGTCGGGATGACAAATCATGGTTTAGCTCAGCGTTTGACCCGGCTTCACATCCAGCACCTCGGGTCCGGCAGCACCCAGCAACTTCCGCAGGTCCTCGGGACGTCCGACCAGCACTGGAAACGTGCCAAAGTGCATCGGGATCACCGTCTTGGGCTGGAGCAATTTGCACGCGTATGCGGCTTCGCGCGGGCTCATGGTGAAGTGGTCGCCGATGGGCAACATCGCGACCTCGGGCGAGTACAGTTCACGAATGATCTGCATGTCGCCGAAGACAGCGGTGTCGCCGGCGTGGTAAAGCTTAACTCCGCCCGGCAACTCCAGCACGTAGCCGCAAGCCTCGCCGCCGTAAACGATGCTGCCATCGTCGTCCGTGATACCGCAGGAGTGTACCGCATGCGTCATGGTGATCTTGATTCCGGCGGCAGTTTGCGTCCCGCCCTTGTTCATGGGAGCGATCTGTTTGGCGCCCTTCTTTTCCATCCAGGAGCAGAGCTCGAAGATGCCGACCACTGTCGGATTGTGCTGCTTCGCAATCGCGACCGCGTCGCCAATGTGGTCAAAGTGGCCGTGCGTGCAAATCAGGGCATCGGCCTTCTTCACCTGCTTATCATTTTCCGGGCACATGGGATTGCCCATGACCCACGGGTCCACAATCACAGTTGCGCCATCTTTGGTCTCGATGCGAAAGGTCGCGTGGCCGAGCCACGTAATACGATTGCCTTGCAGGTTCATGGTTCGTCGTCTCTCCCTGGCCGGGGAGAATTCTAGTGGCTGCGACGCAGCGCTGCAACTCACAGTCAGAGCGCAAAGGTGATTTACGAAAACGGTTGCGGTGTTACCATGCTGCCTGGTTCGGCTGACTGACTCACATCTCATTCGGTAAGCCGTTTTGCCTGCTCGGGATGTGGCTTGGCCGCGCAGACCAGTGCTTTTCCTGCTGTTATGATGATGAGCAAGAATTCCAGCCTGATGCCGTCTCCCATCCAGCAGCCTTTAGTGTCCTCCACGCTCGACAGCTACTTGCTGGAGGTCGCGGATGCGGTCAACACGACGCTCGACCTGAACACCTTGTTGCAGCGCGTGGCGGAGGTGCTGAAGCGCTTCATCGACTACGAAATCTTTGCCATTCTGTTGCTGAACGAGAAGACGCAGGAACTGCGGGTGCGATTTCAAGTCGGGCATCCGCCGGAGGTCGCAGAGCGCATCCGCATCAAAGTTGGCGAGGGCGTCACCGGACGCGCCGTACAAACGCGCCAGCCGGTGCTGGTCAACGATCTGGCAGCCGAGGACAATGTCATCAACGCCACGCCCGGCGTAAGCTCCGAACTGGCTGTACCGCTGATTGCCAAGAACAAGGTGATCGGTGTCATTGACGTTGAAGCGGCGCAACCGGGCGCATTCACCGAAGAGCACAAGCGCCTGCTGGCGCTTTTTGCCTCGCGCATTGCGGCGGGCATCGAGAACGCGCGCTTATACACGCGCGTGTCGCGACAGGCCAGGCAGCTCACGCTGCTTACGGAAATCAGCCGTGAGCTGACGTCCATCCTTAACGTTGACGAGCTCCTGAAGCGGATTGCCGATCTCGTCACTCGTATCATCGACTATCAGATGTTCTCCATCCTGCTGCTTGACAGGACGGGAAGCCTCTTGCAGCACCGCTTTTCTCTGCGCTTCAAGGAAAATGTGCAGCTCAAGCACGAAATCCGCCTGGGGGTCGGGCTGGTGGGCTATGCCGCTCAGCACGGACAGGCGGTGCTTGTCCCCGACGTCAGCACGGACCCGCGCTACATCGAGGCAAACCCGGAAACGCGCTCGGAGCTGTGCATCCCGCTCATCTACAAAGACAAGGTAATCGGCGTGCTCGACATCGAGCACACGCGCCGCGGCTACTTTACAGAAGACCATGTCCGCATCATGACAACGCTGGCGGCGCAGGTCGCGATCGCCATCGAAAACGCAACTCTGTATGAGCAGATTGCGCGACAGGAACAGCGCCTGGAGCAGGACCTGGCTCTGGCACGCGAGCTGCAGTTTCGTCTGCTGCCGCAGAAACTGCCGGTTCTTCGCAACGCGGAATTGGCCTCGCGCTTCTCTCCCGCCCGTCAGGTGGGCGGCGATCTTTACGACTTCCTGAAGTACAGCGGGCAGGGCGTGACTGGCATCGCAGTGGGTGATGTGAGCGGCAAGGGCGCCCCGGCCGCCATCTACGCAGCCCTGGTGAGCGGCATCGCGCGGTCGCATGCCAACGAAGAGCCCAGCGCGGCGGGCATGCTGGAAGCTATCAATCTGTCGCTCTCCGAGCGACCCATTGATGGCCAGTACGTCTCCATGATTTATGCCATCTGGGACGACAATCAGCGCCTGTTGCAAATCGCAAACTCGGGGTTGCCGCGCCCGATTCTTTGCCATGCTGGAAAGATCGAGGCCATCCAGGCGACAGGCCTGCCAATTGGATTGTTCAGCAACGCGACTTATGATGAGCTGAACCTGCGGGGACGTCCGGGCGATGTCTTCCTTTTCGTCACCGACGGGATCATTGACGCGACGAGTTCCGCCGGCGACCTGTTCGGCCGCCCGCGCCTGGAAACGATTGTGCGCGACAACGCACACCGCAGCGCGGAAGAGTTGGTGGACACTATATTTACCGCTGTTTCCGGCCACGCTGAAGGGGTCGAGGCCTTTGACGACCAGACCATCGTTGCCATCAAGGTGAAAGGAACCTCGGACAAGAAGTGAAAGCCGGACATCCCGCACAGAGATTACCCGCATTTACATACCTTCGGGACAAGCGACCCTCCCGCAAGTCGGGGCTTGAGATGCACGCCGACGCGGTTGCGCTCAGCAAACTCGCGGACCAGTATGGCACTCCGCTGTACGTGTATTCCGGCTCGGCAGTCCGGGAGCGCTATCAGCAGTTCGAGCGGGCTTTTCAGGGCGTTGAGCACACCATCTGCTATTCGGTGAAGGCCAATTCCAATCTCTCGATCTTGCGCCTGCTAGCGCAGCTTGGCGCAGGGTTCGACATTGTATCGGGTGGCGAGTTGCAGCGCGTCGCAGATGTCAGACCGCGAGCGGTGAGGAAGGTGGTCTTTTCCGGTGTGGGCAAGCTGGCGGAAGAGATCGATCTAGCGTTGCGGACTGGCATCTTGTTGTTCAACGTGGAAAGCGCCAGCGAATTGGCGTTGCTGGCGTCGCGCGCGATGCATCTTGGCAAGACCGCCCAATTCGCGATACGCGTGAACCCCGACGTTACCGCAGAGACCCATCCTTATATCTCCACTGGCTTGCACGAGCATAAGTTCGGCGTGCCGTGGCACGATGCGCCAGCGCTTTACCGGCGAGGCTCCGAATGCCCGCGACTGAAGGCCGCAGGCGTCAGCGTTCACATCGGATCGCAGATCACCGATGTGGGACCGTTCCGCGAAGCCATGGATCGGGTGGCTTCGCTCGTCCGCGCGCTGCGCACAGAGGGACATGACATTCGCTACGTTGATGCCGGCGGCGGACTCGGCATCTCTTACGAGCGAAATCCCCGGAATTTCCCCACAGCCGCAAAGCAATACGCGAAGGCGTTGCTGCGGCCGTTGAAAGGTCTGGAAGTCCATCTTCTGCTGGAGCCGGGACGCGCCATTATCGGCCCGGCTGGAGCGCTGCTCACGCGCGTGGTCTATCGCAAGGACAACGATGGCAAGCAATTCGTCGTGGTAGATGCGGCGATGAACGATCTGCTTCGGCCTTCGCTTTACGGGGCATACCATCAGATCGTGCCCGTCGTGCTGAACAACGAAAATCAAACTACCGAGGTGGTCGACGTCGTGGGCCCGATCTGCGAAACCGGAGATTTCTTCGCGCGCGACCGCGAGATCCGCAAGCTCAACGAAGGCGACCTGCTGGCCATCCTTGACGCCGGAGCTTACGGCATGACGCTGGCGTCAAACTACAATACGCGGCCGCGGCCCGCTGAGGTGCTGGTGGAAGGAAGCCGCTCCAGACTCATACGCAAGCGAGAGTCAGTGCAGGATCTTCTGGCACCTGAGCGCTTGTAATCTACCACTTCTGTCCCACGAACCTTACTCGTACTGTTTCCACGATTTTGCTGGTTGCGTTTGGCGGCAACTTGGCCTATTGTGACTGTCCATTGGAGAGGCCATGCAACCAAACCAATATGATGCAGCCACTTCTGCAGCCGTCTGTCTCTGGTGCTATTCCCAATACCTGAAGAGCACCAGCCGCGCTCGTGACGGGCAAACCTTCTGCTGCAGGAAGTGCGAATACGAAGCCCAAGCGTGGCTTCACTTCAACCTTAAACTCGCTAATGATTAAACATGCTGGGCGCGACTGTTAACGGTCGCGCCCCAACACTCAGGAATCCTTCCATTCTGCCGCGAAGCTCCGCGACAGTGAATCGTTGAAAATCATCTACAATTAGCGAATTGTCCGTTCTAAGGCGAATCCTGAGTTGGTGTGTATGGGTGGAGCACGCTTCAGCGGTGCATTGGATAGTTGGTTGTGAATCCGGCTTTAGCCGCTGAGGTAAAGCGAAAACATTACCTCAGGCTCTAAAGGCGTGCAGGAGTTGCAGCCCGTCATGCACGCATGAAAGGCGTGCTCCGCTCATCACTCGATAAAACAGCTCTCGCGCCGCTCTAAACGTTGGCTCATTAACATGCAAGAAAGCTGATCCCAAATGGCAGTTTCCGAGGTTGGATTGGGGACCACGACAGCAACGCCGGCTAGAACACTCGCGTGGCCGTTGACACGCCTGGACGTCGCAGGCGCATTCGGCGACATCGGCGTCCTGTTTCCCATCGCGATCGCTTTAATCACGCTGAACCATCTCAATCCCACCGCGGTTTTCCTGGCTGCCGGGCTCACCTATGTCCTGGCCGGCTGGTATTTTCAGATACCCATTTCGGTGCAGCCACTGAAAGCAGTTGCCGCCATCGCTCTCGCCATGGGGTTATCGCCCTCGGCCATTGCCAGCGCCGGAGTCTTGATGGGCATTCTCCTGGCTATCATCGCGATTACCAACACCGCGGCCCTGCTCGCAAAACTCTTCACGCTGCCGATCGTGCGAGGCATCCAGCTTGGCCTGGGATTGCTGCTGGCCCGCGAGGGCTTGAGGCTGATTCTGGGTCGCCAATCGATCCTCGCATTATCGAATGGGGCTTCCCTGACGGGTTGGGAGATTGCGTTGGGAGTGGCAATCCTCCTCCTCGGTTTTCACAAATCCACCCGCTATCCAGCCGCACTCGTTCTGCTCGCCGTTGGCATTGCCCTGGGCCTGCTGATGCAGTGGGGAAAAATCCCGCAATTTGTCTGGGGGCCGCTGCCGCTCCAGTTCCTGCATCCGCGTGCGGATGAGTTCTGGAGAGTTCTGCCGCTATTGGTGATTCCACAATTTGCCCTGACGTTTGGCAATTCCATCGTAGCCACCGAGAACACGTCCCAAATCCTGTACGGCCCGCAGGCACGGCGCGTCACGGTGCGCGCGCTGAGCATGAGCATTGCACTGGTTAACCTTGCGAGCGGGATGATCCAGGCCGCGCCGATGTGCCACGGTTCGGGAGGCATAACCGCCCACTACAGGTTCGGCGCACGGACGCCGAAATCGAGTTACATCATCGGCGGGCTGTGTATCCTGCTCGCCTTGTTCGGGAGAGCGGCCATTGGAGTCCTGCACCTCATTCCAATCGCCGTTCTGGGAGTGTTCTTGATTTACGTGGGTATACAGCACGCAGCTTATTTACGCGATATTGTGAAGCGCGTGCCGCTTCTACTCATCGCAGTTTGCGTAGGGGCGGTTTCACTCCTGACTACCAACTTGATGTGGGGATTCCTGACAGGATTTGCCCTGCAGGGAATCTTGCTCGTTTATGAAAGAACGAATTCTGCACGCAGGGCGTGAGCGCCGCTGGCGGCAAACGCTTTGTGTCAGGGAACGACTTTTGTCGTGCCGATAAGCCGTTTATTTTTGTTATCCCTCGCGGGCTTTAGCCCGCGAGGGGTCCGCTTCCCGGGTCTGTCAGCAATTTGGGCAGCCGGTCCGAAAGGCGCTTGCTTTTCCTCAGGGCTTGTTCGCAGCGGCTAAAGCCGTTATCTTGGGCTTCAACTGACGGCACGACTGGAAGTCGTGCCCTGCCACAAATCTCTTCTTGAAACAAACTCTGATGGAGGTCGTGGGGCTGACTTTCCAGTGAGGTCACGATCGCCGTCTATCCACTAAACCAGTATCCGCAACTGACGTTCATTCCTCACATTGTCGAGTGACCGGGCTCACTGCGTCTTCGTACGCAGGGTTCATACTGGAGATGTTAAAGGTGCCGTGAGCCCGGCGTAGGATTCTGCCCGCGCCGCAAGCGAAGTCGGGCTGGCGGGTCTGTAAGGCTTGCCGCCATACTTGGCGGCCCGCAGCACCTTTCTATCCGAGGTGTGAGACAATGCCGACCGTTATGGAACCCAAAGCTGCCCCAGAACCGAAATCGCAACCTGTTACCCCCAGCGCAGAGCCGGAACTTTTTGCCGCCGAAATTGAGATGGAGAAGAAGTCCTCCAACTTCGTGCCCCTGGTTTTCATCTTGGGGCTGGTGATCGTGGTTGGCGGGGCCATCTTCTACTTTGTGAAGGGCGCGCGCGATGTGCTGACCATTCCCGTGGCCACCACCGCCATGAACCAGGTACTGCAGGCGCAGACGCCGTCCACGGTGCGCTTCAGCACCGGAACCGTGGTCTCGAACATGAACGAGAAGCCCATGGACCCGCACTACAAGCTG
>JBKQKT010000700.1:0-9734 GCA_052147365.1 Candidatus Korobacteraceae bacterium
CTTGCTCTGAATGTCGTTCCAGATCACCAGTCCGCTGGGATCCCAGTCCCCAAAGTAATAGAGGTACGCAGGTTTGTTCATTCCCTCGATCGCCTTGGCGGCGCCGTGCACGAAACCCTTGCTTGGAAAACCCTTCACTACCATGAGTGGCACGTCATAGGGTTCCGTGATCTCGTAGAGCACACCGGCCAGTGCCTCTTTTTCGCACCAGACCTCCACGTACGCGTTCTGGTTGTCCCACAACGCACGCCGGTAGGTCTCGGCCGTTCGCGCTATTGCTTCCTCTAATGAGGAATAGGAGCGGGGCTTTCGCATCCAGCGAGTCGAGTCGGCGATCCACGTCCATGGGAGCTCGCCATCCTCGCGCATCTGTCCCAACAGGCGCACCACAATCCCCTGATAAGCCGCGTCAGTCTTCTCGATCAGGCCTGCGGATTCTGCTTGGTAGAACACCTGTCGCGCAGTTTGAGGATGGCGTGCGTACAGAATGGCAAGAAATCTGTCCTTGAGCAGCTGAATTTCAGCCCTGGTGCGGCGACGCGTTCTTGTTGGGCATGCCTCACAAAGTTGGCTGCTCGTCATCGCCTTCCCCGTAACCCTCTTCCGGCCAATACTCTTCCGGAACGGTGTTGGTCACTCGCCCGACATCTCTTTGCGGTGAGTCGCAGCGAGGCTGTCTGCTTTCGCTGGGGGCGGTTTTCGGTTAAAGGGTTCGTCTCGCTTGCAAGAGAGGAATGCTGAACACCGCGGGTATCAGCCGACATGAGTCTTTTGCCTGTACAGGCAGCGCCCCTAGGATTTCCAAGTCCGGAAAAGCCACACCTGACAGAGAAGGAAGTCGCCGGGCAAAAATGTTGCTGATATAGAAGTTGGTAGTCCCGGAGCACGGTAACATGACTAATCCGTATGCGATGCTTCTCCGCCAGGAGACACGCCATCTCTCGTGCAGGAATCCACGCGCGCCGATCAGAACTCCACTTGCCGGCCAGCTGCAGCGCGTGGACAATCGCCATGCGACGGCTGGCGAGCTGAATCGATTTTCTTTCTCGTGCCGGCTTGAACCATTTCGGCAACGCCACTCTCTCTTCACCTGTGATCCGGAGCAAGCGAGCGATTGCAGCATTACTCAATGACCGATGAAAAGGTCTGAGGGAAGCTTTCGTGCCGGATGATACGCACCGCCTCACGTGTTCGGCGGTCAAAATGGGTCTGCACGATTCAGCCAGCCGCATGCATTGTCTGAAGATCTCGGTATCGGAGAATCGGTTTTTCCGGAGCAGCAGCGCGTAAACCCACACGGCGCCGTGCCTTGTACCTTTCGTGAACTGACCTCTCATTTCCCAGAGATTTCGGAAGCCCTCGAGAGGTGCGCGCCATCGCCGCGGTGCAGTTTTTGCATCACATCAATCTCAGACAGCTGCGGCTGGTTGCACCAAACCGGCCTGTAATCAGTCGACATTGTGAGAATGTTCATGAGTTTGAATTGCCGTCGATCGTGCTTACTCAGACCTGCGCCTCCGGGTTGAGCGCAGCCGTCGAGCAACGGCGGCGGCCGACACGCACCACCGTCCATCCAGTTTTCTTGCAGCGATTCGACCTGCCCACAACAAGGGATACAGCGCATCCAGGCGGATGCCCAGCTTCAGGGCGGCTTCTCGGGGCGTCATCTCCTTTGTAGTTCCCATGCGCTCCTTCGTGACCTCCACTAGTGGTATTCTTATCCGTTCCCATGGCCACAATCTGTGGCAAACATCGTGGCAACTTTCCATGAATCCAAGGACAACAAAATGCAGGGTGATAGGGCGTTTTCGACCAGGCATGGTAGGCCAAATCCCTCCGGACAAGGATCGAGCCTGACCCCACGCCCACTTCACGGAACGACTGCGGCCGGGCTCCAGCTATCGGAGGCCCAGGCAAGAGAGGCGTTTAGTCTCGAAGAACGTGCGTTGAACGACCTTAGGCGAATAGAGATACTGAGGCGGCAATGCCCTATGGTTGATGTCCAAATTCCGGTGCAGGTGCGGTGTGAGGTACTGCCTGCCAATTGGACTGTTGTTGGTAATGGTACCCAGGCACGTCTTCAGCAGACTCTCAACAGAAGAGCGACATATCCCCCAAGACCATTCAATCCCTGGAGCATGCGTGCGGATTTCTTCAAATTGAGGCGCGGCAACCTGGATGCGTTGGTCGCATTCTTAGAGAAGTATGGCTAATTTAGCGAAGATCCGCCCGAAGATCCCGAGGAGTACTGGCAGGTCCAGGACGATTTGAGGGACATTCTCCTCGACAAAAGTTTCTACTACGGATTTCTGCGCGACAAAATTGACCGGCTTTTCAAAGAACCTTATTCAGTCATTTTTCCGTGGTCTTCGCATAAAAAGGCCTGGACTGGGAGGCGAAAACCAAGAACATCGCTCATGCCGCGACTTACTATTAACGTCCCGTGTTGTCTTGAAGCGCTTCGGCTCTCAGTGGAGATCGACATGGTGCGGGGTGTCAAATTCAGACAGTGCGCCCGCAAGGATTGCCGCGCTCCCTATCCTGTTGAAACCCGTCATAAGCGAAGGTACTGCTCACAGCATTGTGCCCATCTGGTTTCGGTGCGAAGGTCTGCCGTCAAGCAACGCCGGGCAAACAAAAAAGTGGCTCGCTCGGAACGCGCCCGAAGGGATCAAATCATCCGTTAGATTGCTATAAACCCCGCAATTCTAGGGGATCTTTCTTCATTGAATCCGATCATGGTAATTTCTTGGTGCTTGAATATCCCCCCTCTCTCTCTCCGTACAAGCACAAAAACTTACCAGTTGCCATGAGTGGCGGAATGCATCACGGCTTCGCGCAGCAGATCATGGTGTGACATTTTGAGTCTCGCCCTGCATTTGGTCCTCAAACTCCGCTGGTCCATAACGATCTCCGACCTTACCTATGACCTGCGCGACTGTACGGTCGAGTACTGCCCTGCCCTGCTTCCATCAGAATTCCACCGTTTCAGAAGGGTTTCAGAAACGACGACGAAGACCCGCCACCGACTTCGGTGTCGACATCTCCCAAACAAGCAGGCACATTAATCCAGCCGAGCCGAGTGCGCCAGTCTGGTGGCTTTCAGCCCAGCTGTACCGTCATCGTTTCATCAGCATCATCTAGACAAAGCTTTTGAGCCTGAGCTACGGAGCCCCGCCCGCTGACGCATATCGTTGAAGGTCGCGGAGAGCAACTCGCATCCGCTCATCTCCAGTCAGACCTTGGTTCTGTCGCCGGTAGATTACAAGCCTGCCAACGATGACGCAGGCCAGCAGAGCACCCAAGGCGCCCCAAATCCAGAGCGTATGGTGTGGTGCGGGTACGGACGGCCTTGCGGAAATCAGGCGGTCCGCTTCGCGTTCCACATAGTCCAAGTCCGCTGCATAGCGCAAGTTGTCGCCGAGAATGTTCCGAAGGGCTGCTTCTGCTCCGGCATCACCACCGCTCGGGGCAAAGGCCGAGAGGCGTCGTTGCAGGGCAGCCCGTCTCGCCTCCATGCCGCGAACGCGCTGGAGGGCCCGAGCGGTCAGGAGTGTGTCGTCGGTGATCTGCAGAATCTGACCCTGGACCAGAATGTCCTTGGTCGCGGACTTGCCCGCCGTTCGCGGACGCCGCGGGCGGCCGCGCCGACGGCCCGACGTCCTGCAGGGCGACCGTGGCTACGATTCGCAACCACATCGTGATCGCCTCGCCGCTCGCGGCATTGTTGCGATCTTCGGCCGTCGCCGCACGTCCCACGGCAGTGGCCTTGGCGTGTTCCGCTGGGTCGTCGAGCGCACGCTTGCCTGGCTCCACCGGTTTTGTCGCCTCGCCGTTGGCTATGAACGCCACGGCCGCGTCCATCACGTCTTCCTCACGCTGGGGTGCGCGCTGATTTGTTGGAACTACCTCAAGTCAACTGGGAGAGTGTTTTGAAACGAGCGCTAATGCTTCTTATGATCAAAAAGCGATACAGGGTCACCTCCGTGCAGACCGTCGCGTCACCGTCGTCGTCCGTGCTACACGCCGCAATCGCAAGGGCACCCGCAACAGCAATGGAAAACGTTGGTGGCCAGGTATCGGCGAGTCGATGGAATGCGGCGGCGGTCACCGCAAGCGGCCACTTCATGAGCTGGCGACGCATCTCACCCATCGGAGCTTGCCCGCAATCGACCAGCATGCCGTCCTCCATCGCTTGCTGTCGGGTGTAAACGCTGATTACACCACGCAGCCTAATCACCACGGGGCTTGGAGCTTGGCCAGCAGAGCCACGACGGTCTTCGCGTCGAGGCGTCTGGTAACGGCTTCCAATCGCTCAATGCCGCGTATTGCGGATTAAAGCATCTGCAGGACGGTTCGTTTGACGGCAGGATCGCGGATCAACTTCGGCTGGTTAACGCGGCCGTACTCGCGGAGGATGTTGCGGTACAGCACGGAGCCGACAGTTTTTTCCATGCTCAGAATGCGCACATCGAGGTCGTCGCCGTTGGCCCACTCGCGGCGGTTTTGCCGTCTCCGGCAGGGGCATAGCCGTTGCCGGAAACCTTGGGGGAGTTGCTCCTGTTCGCCTGGCTTCGTCCATTTGCACCGTTGGAGGCTGCGGCGGCGCTGCCGTTGCCATTCCTGCCCGAAGGCCGCATTCCTTTGCGCCAGTTCTCCGGAAGCGCCCACGCGAACAACGCGGGTGTCCTCACTGGCTGGCGGTTCTGGTCCAGATCGACCCAGATGGCTTGGATATCGTAGAAATACCGGCCAAGACCAAAGCACGAACAGGCCCGCTTGAAGGCCTGCGCATCGGGTGACGTCATACCGTTGTCGTCGTCGGCCCATTCTTCCCCGGTCCCGGAATGTGACCCAATGCTAAGGATCGTGACCGTGCAGGTGACCAGCACCTTGCCCGAGACGATGCTCTCACCCTTCCTTACACGGGTGATATTGGTCATCGTCTCTACCTTGTACTCGCGGGTCCAGCCCTGTGGCGTGAACAGTGCGTTCAGCCGGTCAGTGTAGGCGCGGGAATCGGCATACGGCACGATCTGACCGCGCTTCTTGTCGTGGGTTGTGTTGGTAACCCGCCACCGGACCCGGTCGGGTGAAAACGGGACTTCAAGCTCTAGCAGGAGCTTGGTCACATCCAGTCCCGAGGGAGATGTCGATGTGTCTTCAGTTGGCATGGCGAGGCACCCTCCTTCAGGTACCTGGGGATTTGTGGAACTCGGTGGTGAATTGAGGAATACGGGTGAATGCCCCTATCAGCGCGACGTATCGACAGTTGAGACGGTTCTGCTCGCAAGCTAGAATGGCGGGGCGATGGAGTCACTAAGCGCAAGGCTGGCAGGCATCAGCTTGCCGGATTCCGAAGACAATTGGGTCATGCTTGGGTCTATCTGGGCAGAGGCGCCAGCGGTGGTGGCTTTTTTGCGGCACTATGGCTGAATTTTCTGCCGCGAGCACGTCGCGCAGTTGCGCGAACACGAGGCGGAGCTTAGGCGCAGAGGGGCCCGCGTCGCGGCAATTGGACTGGGCGACAGGAACTACGCCAAGTTCTTCCGGGAAGAGACCGGCATCACGTTTCCGCTGCTTATCGATGAGGAACGCCAAGCGTATCGCGCTGCCGGATTAGGCAGCGCCACTCTGCTCCACCTTCTTCGGAGCGATAACGCTACAGCCCGCAAACGCGCCAGCGCCAGTGGCCATCGCCAGCACAAGTTGGGAAAGAACCCTTTTCAGCTGGGAGGCAGTTTCGTCTTCGCTCCCGGCAATCGCGACCTCTATGAGCATGTGAGCAAGACGTTCGGCGATACCACTTCAGTTGCGGAATTGCTGGCGGTGATTCCCTCACAACAGAGATAACGGGCAGGAAAACGGGCAGGCGGTGACTCGAAAGGTGCCGGTCATCAAGCCGTAGGTTTACGGCTAGCGCAATCGGAAAGGCCGCGTCGTAACCAATCCCGACCGGGGCGCTCAGCCAGCATCACTTACGACTTGGGGATTTCACACCAACTATCCGCCGATTCAGAAACTGTTGCACTCCGGCACTGCAGGGAGCACAATGACAGTATGATCGAAACATTCAAGGTTGGAGACAAGGTTACTTACGAAGATTCCACCGGGGAGACGAAGTATGGCGTCATAACCAGCATGAGCGGTGCCGATGGCACCATTCGAACTACCACAGAAACCGAGATCGGGTCCATCCCTAAAGCACCTGCCAAAGCTCTATAGCCGCTTCCCGTCAACGCACAATTAGGAAACTACCTAGCGGCGGGAAATTCTCGCCGCGCTAAACGATTGTGGCCGGTTGCGATTAACGAGTACGACCAGGCCATCTCGCACCCTAACAAGAACCAGGCCTCTCAGCCGGATTACGTGCGAGTTGGGGATTTGACGTGTGGAATCGAGCGGCAATCGATTCTTTGTGTCATAAGATTGACAAAAATGCTACACGTTGGTGACATACACGCCGACTTCCCGACTTACCCTCCAATCGCGTCGTCTGGTTCTCACGAAGACATGCTTAGCTAGCCCACTACACGCGTGAACCGAAGGCGATTCCGAATCGACCAGTAAGGAGAACGTCCATGAAACCATTCGCTGATAGAAAACGGTGTTCGCTCTTAACGGGCGCGCTCGCACAACTTGGCCTCAATCCCATCCGGCGGTTTGCAGTTCTCGCGGCCGTGGTCGTCATCACCTCGTCGACTCTTGCCTTAGCCCAGGCAGGCAGTCTCGACACGACCTTCGGAACAGGCGGCATTTTCACCACCAACTTCACCCAGTACGACACGACGACAGACGTTGCCGTGGCGATTCAGAGTGACGGCAAGATCGTACTCGGTGGAACCATACCGAACGGCGACGAAGCGATAGCCGCACTGATGCGGCTCAATACCAATGGAACCCTCGACTCCAGCTTCGGCTCGGGCGGCATCGTCACCAGCAACTTCGGCATTACTGACGGCGCCGCGGTCAGTGCCGTTGCCATCCAGCCCAACGGACAAATTGTGGCGGCCGCGGTGGGGGATTTCTTACTCCAAGGATCGGTTGGCCGCTTCAACCCCGACGGCAGTGTAGATACCAGCTTTGGCAACGGCGGCTTTGCTGTCTCGGACTCCCTCACTTCCGGAGCGGGCACACTCAGTGTTATGGCCTTGCAAACCGACGGCAAAATCCTAATGACGGGCGGCGGTCTCATCGGGCGCTATACCAGCACCGGTCAACTGGATACAAGCTTCGGCACCAACGGTATCGCTGCTCTAAATTCGGCGATTGCAACCGCAATCGCACTGCAATCGGATGGCAAGATCCTGGTAACCACAGGGGTAGGAGCGCCGGCCCAACTTACGCAGGCGCCTAACTTCCCGAGTCCAGGAGCGGGCGCGATTGCACGCTACACCACCAACGGCACGCTGGATACGACCTTCGGCATCTCGGGGCAAGCGGCGTGTGTGGCCTCGGCCGCCGGTATCGCGCTGCAAAGCAATGGCAAGATCGTCGTAGCCGGTACCATCACCAGCGCACTCCACGTCGCCGGCAACCAGACGGGCTTCGGAGTGGTCCGCTATAACTCCAATGGAGGTGTCGACACTACCTTTAATCCTGGGCAGGGCATCGGTTCCGGCGGCGGCGTCATCACTGGATTTGGGAGCTCCTTCCCTTATGGCGCGGCCTTTGCCTTGGCCATTCAATCCAATGGCGAGATTGTCGTGGCGGGTGAGGCGGGCAATGGCAATCCCCAGGGGATTAGCCTTACTTCATCGTCGTTTGCCTTGGTCCGCTACGCGACCACCGGGCAACTGGACACGTCCTTCGGAACCAACGGGACGGTGATCACGACCCTGAGTCAGGCCCCCATCTCATTCGTCAGCGCGCTCGCTTTGCAGAGCGACGGTAAGATCGTTGCCGCTGGGAACACCGGCAATCTCGTGCAACGAGGCTTTTACGAGAATAACTTCGCCGTCGCGCGCTATCTGGGGCAGTAATTGCGTCTGTTTGTCGGTCAGAGCTTGCACCTCCGGTGAGAGCCGGAGGTTTTTCCATTTCTGATTAGAGCACCAAAGCCTTCCGACTCTGCTAACCGAAACCTCACGAGGCTCCGAATTATGAGTGAAAAAAGAGAGCGGGTCGCATAGACCCAGCGACGGTTGTAACGCCGGGTGTGTGGGATTACTGTCGCAAACAGGCCATTCCGTACGCTATCCGATGTGGCGACCAGCCAACTTGCGAGTTCTTCGTGCTCGTATCGTGTTCACAGAGACGACCGGATTGTTGACGCATGGAGTGGAGAGGAACGGACGATGCGTGTATTTGTGGCAGGGGCGAGCGGAGCGATTGGGGAACCGTTGACTGCGGAGTTATTGAAGAAGCGACACTCTGTAGTGGGGATGACAACGAGCGAGGCGCGGGCGAGGATCCTGGAGCGCCAGGGAGCCGAGGCGGTGATTGTTGACGCATTCGATGCAGTCGCACTGGAGACCGCGCTACGACGCTCGAAGCCGGACGTAGTGATCGATGAACTGACTTCTCTGCCCAAAGACCCAAAAGATATGCCGAAGTATGCGGCTGGCGACAGGAAGCTAAGGATTGAAGGTGGGGGAAATTTGTTTCGTGCGGCGCTGGCGTGCGGTGTGCGGCGGTATCTACAGCAGTCGAGCGGATTCTTTTTGAAAGCGCCGGCAGGAATGCTGGCGGACGAATCGTCTCCCATGGATGTAAATGCGAGCCCGAGTGTTGCGGCCAGCGCTTGTACCTACACCGAGTTGGAGGCACGGCTGTTCAGTTCCAATGCAATTGAGGGTGTGGCGCTGCGCTATGGATTCTTCTACGGGCCGAAGACGTGGTACCACTCCGGCGAGGCGGCGGCAAACATGGTGATGCAGCAACAGAATCCGGTGGTGGGCAGGGGCGAGGGCGTGTCGTCGTTTGTGCATATCAATGATGCCGCGATTGCGACGGTGGCATCGCTGGCGGCGGAACCGGGCGTGTACGACGTGGTGGATGACGACCCTTCGGGCCAAGCTGTGTGGCTGCCTGCGTTTGCTAAGTTTGTGGGTGCTCCCGTGCCCCCGCATATGAGCGAGGCGGAAGTGAGAGCAATTGCAGGGGAAGATGCCGTGTATTACGGAACGAAGCTGAGCGGGGCGTCGAATGCGAAGGCGAAGCGGCTTCTCGGGTGGAAACCGCGACGATTGGAATGGCTGGAGAACTAACTGCCCGAAGGAGCGTGGAGGAAAAGGAGGGGAGGAGGAGGAGGTGTGGGTGTACGCATAATGTGAAAATGGCAGGACAGCAACAACAATGACTTAGGTCATCGGTGTCCCGCAAGGGTAAGAATCGGAGACCCCATAAGACGAAAATATCGCCGCAATTGTACGCATAAGATGAAAATACCGCTACAACGGAACAGCACCTTCACCATGCGAGGGGCCTCCAGTTGCTGCGATACTTTCCTGTTAGGCCGCCGAACCGAAATTTATCGCGAGGCAGAGCAAGGCGACGGAACCCTGGGCGTGGTGAACCAAGACACCCCTCGCACCTGTTGCAGTTGCAGGTCCGGCGATACCGGAGCACTCTGAGCAAGAACGGAGTTGGGGCACGCCTGGGCGATGAGCAAAGTCGCTGCGAACAAACGTTGACAACGAGGCGTTCAAGTGACTAGTCCGGGCGAGGTACTTGGGACAGTGTTCCTGACGTCGTGGGCAGAACGTAACGCAGCCCCACGTAGACCATGCTCA
>JBKQKT010000701.1:0-7918 GCA_052147365.1 Candidatus Korobacteraceae bacterium
AACCGTTCCCGTTCTGATTCCTTGCGCTTCAATCAAAGAAGATGCGTCTCCCAGCGGAGCGGAGCCGAGACCCAGCCGCCGACGTTCTTCGAGGGCGACATGTTCACCGGTCTGAATTGCTTCCCAACGGCTGCGCGGAAAAGCGTGTGCATAGGTAGCGAGCGTGGTCGTCGCACGGCTGATGCCAAGAAGATCTTCCAGATTCGTCAACTCATTGCCAAGCGCGATGCAGTCTCGAAGCGCCTGCTTTACGCCATCTTCTTCAACATCTTCGTGTAAGCGGAAAAGGGCATGCACTACATCGTCTTCCGCGAATTGATCGGCGAGTAAGTCGCGAATATCTCTCGCAAAAAGATAGGCGAGCGTCTGCAATTCGAGCCCGGAGACGGGCCGTTTGCCCTGCTCGATCTGTACGACAACCGGCCGGGAGACGCCAAGCTTTTCTGCGACCTCGTCCTGCGTCATCCCACACGATTCGCGTGCCTGCCGGATGCGGCGGCCTAATTCGATCTGGTCAATCGCCATGTTTCCTCCTAACAGAGGATGGGAAGCGAGTTCGGAGTGAGAGAGTCTAATACCAGGTGCGAAGCATAACCTGCGAGAAGTCCCGCCAGCGCGCCAGCCAAGAAGCGAAACAGGAATTCGAGAATACCATAGCCGATCTGGGACAAGAGCGCTGGAGATGCGGCCCGTACCTGGGAATAGTATTCTGCATTCCTGCGAAGCGAATCCTGCCACGCCGGGAGTTGGTCCTTGATGACGTAACCAAGAGTGTCGGTGAGGCTGAGGCTGTGCGCCTCGGCACGGTGATGTGGAGAACAGGGTGTATCAATCCAATCGGGTAGAAGCCCGCCACCGATTCCTGCCACAGTCCCTCCGATAGTCTCCGCAAGGATGTGTCGTTGCGGCTGATCCCAAGCAAGATAGCCTCAATACAAGGTGCCTGCAGCGGCGCCCGCGTAAAGATGAATGTCCCGGTTTGGCATAAAGCAGATCCTCCATACCGAAGTATGACATATTGTGTCAAAAATTGGAAAATAATGTTATAATGCTAGTCTAGAGATAGATACACTCGGAGTTGACCCACCGTTGGAGCCACCTCCAAGAAAGTCAACGTAAAGGGGACTTGATCTCCGAAGCAGATGTACCTACTCCTTCCAACCGGGTCCCGCAGATCGGAAAGCGGTTCCCATAGGCAAGATGGAAGTGACCGATCGAGGAGGACCTTGTTATGCATCGAATTACGATCTATCCCCTGGGCAACGCGGATTGTTCTTTAATCGATCTTGCCGGTGGCCAGAAAATTCTATTCGACTATGCGGACATGCGCAGCGAGGACGATCCGGAAGATCTTCGGATTCGGCTTGCTGAAGAACTGCGGAAAAATCTGAAGGACGCGAATCGTGAGCATTTCGACGTGGTTGCGTTCACCCATCTGGACAACGACCACAGAAACCGGTGAACCGAATGCCTCTAACTGTAGCTAACGTGAGCCCCGGTCGCTCTCATTAGTTCTGAAGACGGACACTTCCGGCTTGCCAACCATCCGCTGCCTGACACCTAAACAGTGGGCCCTTACTCAGGCCCGGAGTCAGGTTCGCACACTTCCACAGCCGGATTTGCGCCGATTTCGCCCAGAGTCTGATCGGTATCGCGCGGCATCTATCTGTGCAAGAAAGCAATCGGCCTACGGTTTCCGACTGGCCCTCGCTCTTTAATCTATGGCTGGATATTCAGGGATTCTCGAGGCATAAATGAAATGGGTCCAGTTAAAGTTCATGAGTTCATCGAAAGCTTGGGCCTGCCCAAGCCGCAGACAATCGGTTGCTCACGCGAATCGAAATGGTAGGATAGGCCTATCGGTAATGTCTCGCTATATTTGGTTGTATGCATTCTCTCTCCTGGCGGCCATGCGGCTTGATGCGGTCACGCAACGCGCCCTGCCGGATGGTTACACGCGACGAGTGTGGCAGACGCAGGATGGACTTCCGGAAAACACGGTCGAGGCGTTTGCCCTAACGCCCGACCATTATCTTTGGATTGGGACAAGTGGCGGCCTCGTACGTTTCGATGGTGCGCGATTCGTCGTGTTCAATCGCGAAAACACACCGGCGATTCGCGAGAACAGCATTTTTTGTTTGACAGTATCGCGCGATGGAAGCCTATGGGCCGGTACGGATGGCGGAGGGCTGCTGCGTTATCGCATGGGTGTCTTCCGTCATTATTCCGTGGCGGATGGGTTGAGCAATGATTTCGTGCGCGTTGTCTATGAAGACCACCAGGGAATCCTGTGGGTGGGAACCGATGACGGGCTCTTCCAGTATTCCGAGGATCGCATTGTCCGTGTGGATGGGCAGGACAGTATCCCCTCGCTTGCCGTCCACGCGATACGCGAAGACGACACTGGCGGCTTGTGGGTCGGCGGATCGAAACTGTTAGTAATCCATGGAAAGGCCTGCAGGGAATACCCGCTCCTGGGTTTTCCAAGTGCACGTCGCGTAAAGTCCATTCTCCAGACTCGGGACCATATGCTCTGGGTGGGAACCGTTTCGGGTCTCCAGCGTTTACGCGGTTCTCTGGAGAGCGGGCGGTTCGAGAAGATTGCTGAAGTTTCCGACACGGTACGCGTTCTGCGCGAAGATCGCAGCGGCAGTCTGTGGATCGGCACCATCGGAGGCGGCCTCCTTCGCTTCCGTGACGGCCGCTTCACGCGAGTCTCTACACCGGACAACCCTCCGGGGAGCACAGTGCTGGCCTTGTTTGAAGACGGCGAACAGAACATTTGGGTAGGCATGCAGACGGGTCTATTGCGGTTGAGCCGGGCAGCCATGAGTACCTTCCCGCTACCGGATGCGCCGAACGCGGATTTCGGTACGATCTATGCCGATCGTGACGGATCGCTTTGGGTGGCGAGCACACACCTGTACCGGATCAACGCTCGGCGCGATGATTCCGAGCTGATCGCGGCGCCAGAACCGGGAATCCGCATCCGCAATGTGCTTCGGGACCGCTCAGGCGCTTTGTGGATCGGCACAGACGGCCACGGAGCATTTCGTTCAAAAGGCTCCGACAAGGTGCATTACACCAAGGACAGCGGGCTGACCAACGATTTCATACGGGCTTTCCTGGAGAGTCGCGATGGGAGCATCTGGATTGGAACCGATGAGGGCGTCAATCGCTGGCACAATGGCGCATTGACCAACTATCGAATGGCCGACGGCCTCTGTTACTTCAGTACCCGTGCGTTGCTGGAGGACAGCCGCGGCGGCCTCTGGATCGGCACTGACCGGGGAGTGAGTCACTGGCAGGAAGGTGAATTCGTTCATGATGTCGTTGGGAACCGCCTGGCCGACGAGAAAGTTTGGGCAATTCACGAGGATGGCGACGGCGGTTTGTGGTTTGGCACTAATGGTGGTGGATTATTTCGCTGGCGTGACGGTCGGCTGACTACATTTGGAAGCGAGCAGGGACTAGCAAGCAACAGCATTTTTCAGATCCTCGAAGATTCCCACGGGACGTTTTGGATGAGCGGACCGAACGGGATTTCGTCGGTGTCGCGCCACGATTTGGACAATTTTGCCGAGCACCCGGAGTTTCGTCCAGCTATTACACTTTACGGCGTGTCCGATGGTGTTGAAGCCACCCTAATGCATGGGGGCACCCAGCCCGCTGGAGCTCTCACACTGAACGGCGAGCTCTGGTTTCCCAGCAACCGCGGGCCCGTTCGAGTGCTTCCCGACCAGACCCGGCGTGGCGACTGGCCGCAGGTGGTAATTGAGCAGGTACTCGTGGACGGACGTGAGGTGCAGACTTCCGGCCTACTGGTTATTCCGCCTGGCGAGGGCAAGCTCCAGATCGACTACAGCGCCATACGCCTACGATCGCAGGAACGTATCCGTTTCCGCTATAAGCTGGAAGGGTTCGATCACGACTGGACAGAGCCGCTGAACAGCCGAGTGGCCAACTACACAAATTTACCTCCGGGAGAGTACCGATTCAGTGTTCAAGCCTTCGAAATGAACATGCCCGATAAAGCGACTCAAGCCTCGCTAGGAATCGATTGGCGAGCACATGTTTATCAGACGGGTTGGTTTCTGGCATTGTGCGCGGCCCTAGTTCTTGCCGCGGTTTTCAGCGTTTATCGCCTACGATTGAGTCGGGTGCATCAGCGATTTGAAGCCGTGCTCGAAGAAAGAAATCGCATAGCGCGCGAGATGCACGACACCGTCATCCAGGGCTGCGTTAGCACTTCGGCTCTGCTCGAGGCGGTTGTTTCGCTGGATCTGGACGAGTCCGGGCCTGGCCGCGCGCTGCTCGATTCGGCTCGGGACCAGGTCCGTGCAACAATTGAAGAGGCACGTCGTGCGGTTTGGGATCTCCGTCAAAAGGGGGCCACTCCTCCCGAGCTTAGCCCCCTGCTCGATCAAATGACCAAACAGCTTAGCCAGGTTTCCCATGTATCCGTGAAGTTTGAAGCGTCTGGCAGGCCCGTACCGCTCGATAATACGGTCACACACGTTGTCCTCATGGTTGCGCGCGAGGCCGTTTATAACGCGGTGCGCCACGCGGAACCTCACGTTGTGCGCGTCAGTGTGCAATTCGCAGCCGATAGCGTGCGCATGCAGGTGGTAGATGATGGCCGGGGTTTCAATCCCCAGGAGGCCTTCGCCACAGGCGACGGACATTTCGGCTTGGTCGGGATGCGCGAGCGAGTTGAAGGCGTAGGCGGCCAGTTCGAGGTTAAGAGTTCGCCCGGAGATGGAACTGCTCTTTCGGTCGAAGTCCCGGTGCGTCCGTTGAGCAGCGGGAAGCAGGCAATGAGTCTCAAGGCATGAGCCAAGGTCAAAAAATTGGCGTTCTCGTGGTTGACGATCACCCCATCATGCGCTTAGGTATCGCTGCCATCATCGGCACGCGATCGGACATGTGGGTTTGCGCGCAAGCCGGTTCGGGAGAGGAAGCAGTGCTCATGTTCAAGAAGCATCATCCCGACATCACCTTGATGGACCTGCGACTGCCGGGAATGAGCGGGCTGGATGCATTGCGCGCTATCCGGCGGGAGGATCCCCACGCAAAGTGCCTAGTTCTCACTACCTACGAAGGGGATGAAGATATTCATCAGGCGATGGCTGCCGGCGCGCTTGGTTACATCATCAAGGGCATGTCCCACGAAACCCTTGTAGATGCTTTGCGCCGCGTGCATTCAGGATCGAGATTCCTGCCCCCGCCGATCGTGCGCAGCCTGGCCGATCGCACGCCCAACTCGGAGCTGAGTCCGCGAGAGCGCGAGGTCCTTTCTTTGATGGCGCACGGAAAGAGCAACAAGGAGATCGCCAGCGCACTCGGTATAACAGAGGCCACCGTGAAATGCCATGTAAGCGTGATCTTGCTGCGGTTGGACGTCAATGATCGCACGCAAGCGGTCATCGTTGCTTTGCAGCGAGGATTGGAGCACCTGTAGGCCTCGCCCAAAACCTTCACCCTTCTTGCCGACTACTACCTTAGTCGGATTTCAGCGCAACCCGCCTCAGCTAGATTGATAAGTTGCATGCGACGCAGCGGGATCGGATAAGCTCCTGTTTGGTGGAGAGCTGCCTGCCACAAGAATTCCATCGAAGTCTACTATTCGCTGGATGGGAAGGCATTCACACTGGCCCGCTCCAGCTATTTCGTTCCTTCCACCAAGGCGGTAGTAGGCCTCATGTGTGCCGCACCGCAAGGTGATGGTTTCAAAGCGACCTTTGACCTCTGAGATTGTCGGTCGAGAAAGGCTAGAAAATCGTCCCGTGGGTTCGCAAGGAGCTGCCGCACCATCTGGTCCGTCGCGGAAACCGTGGTCTAAGCAACTGCGCCTCTTAAGAAAGGCCTACGTCATGAATCATGCAAATGACTTGCAAGCGAAGTTCAAGGCCTTGTTCGGCACGACCCCAAGGGTCTACCGCGCGCCTGGCAGGGTGAACCTCCTTGGCGAGCACACCGACTACAATGACGGCTTTGTAATGCCGGCCGCGATTGGGTTTTCCTGCTGGGTTGCTATTGCGCCGCGCGACGACCACCATCTTGTGATTCACTCAGAGAGTTTTGCTGGTACCGTCGAGGTCAATCTCGACGATCATATGCCCGCTCCGTCGGGAAAATGGTGTGACTATCCGCTGGGAGTTGCCTGGGTACTCCAGCAGGCTGGACATAACTTGCGAGGCGCGAGCCTATTGATCCACGGCGAAGTCCCGTTGGGAGCTGGGCTCAGTTCTTCCGCTGCCCTGGAAATATCCACGGGCCTTGCCCTGCTCGACAACTCGGGCTACCAGGTTGACCGCACGCGCCTCGCGTTATTCTGCCAGCGCGCGGAGAATGAATTCGTTGGCGCCCGCTGCGGCATCATGGACCAGTTCATTTCGTGTCACGGTCAACCAGGGCATGGACTCATGTTGGATTGCCGGTCGCTGGATTACCAACTCATTCCGATTCCGAACGGAGTGAATCTGGTCATCTGCAATACGATGGTCAGGCATGAACACGGCTCGGGCGAGTACAACGTCCGCCGCGCCGAATGTGAGGAGGGAGTGCGCGAACTGGCGAAGGTATTGCCGGGCGTCCGCGCTCTGCGGGATGTAAGCCTCGCTCAGTTGGAACAGAACCGCGGCCGTTTGCGGGAGGTCGTACACAAGCGCTGCCGCCATGTCATTACAGAGAACGACCGCGTGCGTGCGGCAGCCTTGGCCCTCCAAAACGGCGAGATTCAATCTCTGCGCAAATTGATGGCAGATTCCCATCAAAGTCTCCGCGATGACTACGCGGTGAGCTGTGCTGAACTCGACCTCATGGTGAATCTCGCTTCCCATCAGAAGGGAGTCTATGGCGCTCGCATGACCGGCGGAGGCTTCGGAGGGTGCACGATCAATCTGGTGAGAGCAGAAAACACGACCGAGTTCCAGCGTGGCGTCGCCCAAGGTTACCATTCCGCAACCGGGCGGCATCCCGACATCTATGTCTGCGAAGCATCGCAGGGGGCCGAGATGATTGCCACCTCTGGTGAGAAGTCCGCAGCTGAATCATCCACAAACATCAGCGCTGACGTGTGACAGAACGCGCGCTTGTGACCGGGGGCGCGACTTAGATCGGGATCATCGTGGGCCATCAGCTGATTGGGTGGTGATGTGGGCTCATCGTCTACAAACTCGGCATCACGGAAGCTGCGGCAACGTGCCATATGACCGCAATCCTGTTTCTACAGGGCGTTACGGTCCATAACCAGGCAGTGATAGCAGTCCTCCAACGCGGTCGGGAGCATCTCTAAGTCATTCTTTCTCGCTCCTTCGATCTCCGACCTTAGTCGGATGGCAATAGTGCCTGTCGCGCCTAAATTCATAGGTTGGATGCGAAGTATGAGGATTTCTTGTGATGACACACAACCTTGCAGTCCGATTGACCTTTGTTCTTCTGGCTGGCTTTGGCTTTCTATTCGCTACTTCCTCCAGAGGATTTTGCCAGGGCCGAGATTCATCTCTATTTATCGACGTAAGCCATCCGGACCCTCCACCGGAAGCTCTTTCATTTGCAATTGGTGGGCGAGCGCCAGACGGACATGTGCTTTCAGCGAACAGCCGCTATTTGATCAAGGACGGATCTCCCTGGTTTCCCGTAATGGGTGAGTTTCATTATTCGCGCTACCCCGAAAGTGGCTGGGAAGAAGAAATTCAAAAAATGAAAGCCGGTGGTGTGCAGATTGTTTCCACCTACATCTTCTGGATACACCACGAGGAAATGGAAGGTCAGTTTGATTGGACAGCGCAACGTAACCTCCGCCAGTTTGTCGAACTCTGTGCGAAACACGGTTTGTACGTCTGGATCCGGATAGGACCCTGGGCACACGGTGAAGTGCGCAATGGCGGCCTTCCCGATTGGCTGATTCAGAAGT
>JBKQKT010000702.1:0-20106 GCA_052147365.1 Candidatus Korobacteraceae bacterium
CTGTCGCTGTTGAGGCCGACAATCAGCCGGTCGCCCTTGCGGCGTGCCTGCTCCAGCAGAGTGATGTGGCCGATGTGCAGCAGGTCGAAGCAGCCATTGGTGAAGACCACGCGCTGGCCCGCAGCACGCCAGCCTGCGATGCGTCCCAGCAGGCGCTCCAGCGGCAGGACCTTGTCGTCCATATGAAGCGCAATCTCGGGCGTCAGCGCACCCAGCAGTTCGTTGCGCTGAATCGGCACCGTGCCGGCCTTGCCCACGACGATGCCAGCGGCGACGTTCGCCACGTGCGCGGCGCTTTCGATCTTGACGCCGCATGCCATCGCCAGCGCGAGAACGGCGATTACCGTGTCGCCGGCGCCGGAGACGTCGTACACCTGCCGCACCACAGCCGGAACATGCAGTCGCCAGTCCGGGCGCAACACAGCAATCCCCTTCTCGCCCAGCGTGACGGCCATGAATTTCATTTGAAGTGGGGTGAGCATTGCCTGCCCGGCGGCGAGCAGACGGCCCAAATCCGCCGAGGGCTCACCGGTGGCCGCAGACAGCTCTTTCCGGTTGGGACAGATGGTGGTTGCGCCGCGATAGCGCGTGAAGCTGCGGTGCTTGGGATCGACCAGCAGCGGAATGTTGCGGCTCCGCGCCGCTTCAATGAGCGTGCGGCAGACATCCTCCGTCAGCACGCCCTTGGCGTAATCCGAGAGCACCACCACGGCTGCGTTGGGCAGAGCGGCGAGGGCATGTTGCAGCAGGTCGTCATAGGCGGCAGCCGGATACGACGATGGCTCGCTGTCCAGCCGCATCATCTGCTGGTTGCCGGCGAGAATGCGCAGCTTGGTGGTTGTCGGCGCACCGGAAACCGCCGTCAGTAACGGCTCAACGCCAGCGTCAACAAGCAGAGATTCCAGTTGCTCCTGCTCCGGGTCGCCACCCGCAAACCCGCACACCGAAACGCATGCGCCCATTCCAGCCAGGTTCATGGCAACATTGGCTGCGCCGCCCGGCTTTTCGTCCTCCACACCGGTCCGTACAACCGGAACCGGCGCTTCGGGCGAGATACGCTCGACTTCGCCCCAAATGTAGCGGTCGAGCATCACATCGCCGACGACCAGGACCGGGACATGGCGCCAGCCCGACTCGATCAGCGCAAGGATATCCCGCAGATCGGCAATCATCCGGCGCCTCCTGGGGTTGCAACGGCGACGGTGTGATTGATGCAGGTAGCGAGTTCCAGCCACTCGCACAACATGTGTCCCAAAAGGATGTGACCTTCCTGGATGCGGGCGGTATCGGTGGAGGCGACGCGCAGGCACACGTCCGCTTGACATGCCATGCGGCTACCGTTTGCCCCGGTCATGGCCAGGGTATAGGCACCCAGTTGGCGCGCTTTCTCCAAGGCAGCGCAAACGTTGCGGCTCTTGCCTGAGGTGGAAATGCCGACCACCACATCGCCGGGAGCGCACAAAGCCTCCAACTGGCGTTCGAAGATTTCGCCGAAACCGCAGTCGTTGGCGATGGCGGTCAGCACTGAAGTATCGGCGGTGAGCGCGATGGAAGCCAGCGCGCGGCGGTCGCTGCGGAAGCGTCCCATGAGTTCGGCCGCGAGATGCTGCGCTTCGGCGGCGCTACCTCCATTGCCGAACCAGAGAATCTTGTGGCCTTGCAGCAGGCATTCGGTCATGCGGATGGCGGCGCGCTCGAAGGCTTCCCGCTGCGCGTCAAGGTGGCTAATAATGTCGAGGTGTTGGTTGATGGCGTCGTTGAAGACGCTGGCCAGGTTCAAAGAAGTGGTCATACTCTCCTCGTTCACGACGAGTTGAGGATCTTCCCAGAACCTTGTTGGAGAGTGCTATTGTTTGGGATTATACCCGCCATGAACAGCCAGCGCACCAGGAATTTTGCAAATATCGCCTACGTTTTCCTGGATCGGGACGGAGTGCTGAATCGGAGTCCTGTCGGCGCCTTCGTCACTTGCTGGGAGCAGTTCGAAGTGCTGCCCGGCGTCGAGCAGGCGATCGCTCAACTCAACCGCTCCGGACGTAAAGTGATTGTGGTCACCAACCAGCGGGGCATCGCTCTGGGATTGCACTCCGAATTGGACCTGCACCGCATGCACGAGCGACTGGCAGAACATCTCGCGGCGCACGGGGCCCATCTGGACGCCATTTACTATTGCCCTCACGACAACGGTCAGTGCCATTGCCGCAAGCCCCAGACGGGCATGTTCGAGCAAGCCTTTGAAGATTTTCCCGGCGCCTCCGCGAGCAACAGCGTGATGGTGGGCGATTCTCTGGTGGACATCGAAGCCGCTTCGCGGCTGGGCATGCGCAACGTCTTCATTTCCGATCCTGCCGCCCGGCCGAGGTCCGACGCCACTCGCGCTACTGCTTTGGCCACGGCCTGCGCCGAGTCGCTGCTGGATTGTGTGCAACGATACCTAAGCTGATAACATCTACCAGGTTTTCCGGAACAGCAGCTTTCATGGGCAACGCTGATTTCCGGTCTCCGATCATCACCTTGCACGGCAACGAACAACCCGATGGGCTGTGGACGGCGCGATTGCGTTCACGCGACTTTTTGGAGGTCGTCATAACCTACGGCCTGGTTCTGCTGGCGCTGTGGACACCGAGACCAGTTCAAATCTGGCTGTCGTTGGTCATTCTGGCGTGGATTCTGTGTGCGATGGTCACCTCCAAACAGGATGCGCGCACTCTCGGCTTCCGGCCGGCGGGGCTGCGTTCGCTGTGGATCGCCGGCCTTGCCCTGATAAGCGCGGCGATCGCGATCTGGGTTGCAGCGCGCATGCATACGCTGCATCCGTTTCTCTCCAGTACCCCCTCCGGCGCACACTTCCTGGGATACATGCTGTGGGCCTTCCTGCAGCAATTCCTATTGCAGGGTTTCTTCCTGCTCCGGTTATTGCGCCTGCTGCCGACCAAGGGGGGCGCGGTGGCTGTCGCAGCGCTGTTATTCGCTTTTGCCCACATTCCAAACCCGCTGTTGATTGTGGCCACTTTGGTTTGGGGAGCAGCGGCTTGCGCGCTGTTTCTGCGCTATCGTGACATCTATTCACTGGGGATTGCGCACGGCATCTTCGGTATTTGCCTCGCGATTACGGTCCCAAGCGCCGTGCACCACCAGATGCACGTTGGACTTGGTTACTACCGCTACCACGAACAATCGGCGCCGGTTCACCGCAGCCAAAGCAACCATATTGTGTCTACCGACGCGTGGGTAATGGCTGATGCGACCAGGCGATGTCTCTCTCGCCAGGCCCGCCCGTAGAAAATTCCGGCAAACGTTGCCAGCAAGACATAGCGCCAGTTGAAGTGGGTTGCTCCCTTGTTGAAATGCGACAGGCCGAATAAGACCGCCGTCACCAGCAGTGACCATCGCCTGCCAATGCGCCGTTCCAGCAGGTTCTGCACCCAACCGCGGAAATAGGTCTCCTCCAGCACCGCGATGAAGGCGAAGATGGAAATCCAGGACACGGTGATCTTCCATAGAGACGGAAGGTAGGGGTGAAAGTGTAGAAATCCCAGCCCCAGGCCTAGCGGAATTGCGATGGGCGCGTAGAAGGCCAGTTCGCGCAGCCCGGTCTTCACGTCCTGCAGCCGCGGAACAAAGTTGAATCCGACATTCGTAAGCCGGCGGATTGCGAGGAAGCCATAGAGTCCGGTATCGAGTAGGATCAGCCGGTTGAAGGACCGCAGATGTGCCGGCCACGCGGATTCAAGCAGGTGAAACTCAACCACAATGCCAAGGACTGCGAGCACCGCAAAGTCGCGCCAGTTGCCACGCTGCTCCGGATCGAGTTTCGCGGCCTGCCAGAGCAGTGCAACCAGGATGACAGGCAAGCCGGCATAGAGCAAAGCGAATGGCCAGCGGAAATCGCCTGCCGAATGCGTGACCAGGTAATACGGAACCACGGCCAGAGCTGCAATTGCGATACGCGCGCCTGCAGGCAGGCGGTTGACTAAGCGGGCAGAGCGCTCTCCGGCGAACGCCAACGCGAGCAGTGGAAAGAGCAGGATGACTTCAGCCGCGATGACGGGAGCAGACCGAACACGGAGTACATCTTAAAGGCGAGACGGCAGACTGCGAGACGCTACCGCGAAAGTTGCAACAAGGCCGCGCGCAGGGGAGCGGCGGAGACCCGAATCAATCCGGTGTACGGCTGGTACATCTCGAGGATAAGGAAAATTGCGCCGCTAACCGCCAGCGTGGAAATGAAAAGACTGGTCACCACCGTGCCATTGTGAGGGGCAAACAGCCCGAAGCTGATGAAAAGGACGGTAAGCCAGAAGACCATGATTTCCAGCAACGGCATCGGGACGGAGACGTTCGTTTGTGCGAACATCAACCACCGTGTTTGCCCCATTTGAATGGCCAACCCAAACGCCTGTGATTGCATGGACCTTTGACCGTCGGTCTTCGGAGAGAGCTCCTGAATCCTGTCGAAGAGGCCCTCGGCGTTTGGACCTCCAAGCGCCATATGGGCGTTGCCCGCATTGGCTGCCGAAAGGAAGTCTACCGCGTGAGCCACAGAATCCCGCAACAAGGCTCGGGCTTCTTGTGTTTCCGGTCCGTAGTGAACAAGAATCCGGTCGAGCAAAACGACATTTGCGGCCAGTTGCGTCACTTCCGCGCTCTGCGTGTCGTAATAAGACTTGGCCGAAGCAATCAGCAGGCCCAGCGCCAACGCGACCGTGGTGGCGACCAGCCCCATTCCAAGCCTTACCACATCCTTGGTCTCGGAGGTGACGTGATGGCTGGGCAATCGGGAGCTGACGAAGATGCCAACCAGCGCGCCCCCAAAGACGCAAGCGAACACGATTACGCTTACAGTGACAGGACTCACTTGGTTCGCCCCCTAAATTGCTGACGTTATCTTTGCAGAATGCTTTTGCCGGCCGGGCGGCTACAAAATGTTGGGTTTCCCGCGGGCACCGATTGATCAGTGTACAAGCCGTTCCAGCACTTGGTGGACCAGCGACAGGCTCCCGGGCCAGAGCAGCACGATAACCACCGCACCGGCCATCAACGCGCCGGCGCTGGTAAGGAAAGGAACCAGCACTTCGGCCGGCTTGCCGGGATTGGGTTGGGGGCGCAACAGCCGGTCCACGCGCTCGGTCAGCTCTTCATCGTCGTGCACCAGCGAGCTGAACAGGTAGGAGAGCTTCGGCTTGGACCCCATTTTGGCCACGCGAACCAGAGCCGAGGCCAGCGACAGCGCACGATGGGAATCGCCCTCCGCGGCCTGATCGTCAGCGGCCCATTCCGTGAACTTGGCCCAGCTCCGTTCCAAGCTCGTAAACGCGCGCAGGAACGGCAACACATCCGGCGACAGCAGAATCAGGAAGCGCTTGATGTTGTCCCGCGAAGTGCGATGGGCCTGCTCGTGGCGCAATGCGGCATCTCTCTGCGCGGCGGTAAGCCCGCGCAATACGGTGCGCGAAATGACAAGCCGCGGATGCACGACTCCAGCCACGGCCAGCACCGGTGCCTCGTCGGCGAGCAGTAACGCCGGAGACGGCTCTCCCGGTACTTTGATCTTGCGTCCGTGGCGTTCGCACTGGTTGAGATAGCGTGCGGTGCCGCGCACGGCTGAAACTACGCGCGTGACTGAGAGTATCCAAATGGCCGCGCCCAAGGCTGCCATCAGGACGCACACGAACCCAACCTTCTCACCGGCCGCCTCGGGCTCCAACCACAGATAACTGGGGACACAGAAGGCGAGCAAGGCAAAAACGGTGAGCGCCATGGGGGAGATACGCAGGAAGAACAGGAGACGAGCGGCAGAGCTTGGCTTCATGCGAGCGGCCATGCGCATGGCCGTGCCCGCGCTAAGCCGAGTCGCCAGCGCCAGCGCCAGATGGAGCAGGAAAAACGCGGCGCAGCAGAGGCACAGCAACCGCCAAGTGTAAGTGAGACTCAACCCTGGCTTCTCCTGGAAAGTTCTTTGCGCTTACTGCGAATTTTTTCTTCCAACTGTTCCAGCAGGGTGGCATCGTGCTGGCCGACAGCATCAACCAGTGACGACAGCAACAGCTCGCGAGAAGGCTGTGAGACTGCCAGCAAACCAGCCACCAGGTCGCCCGCACGCTGACGCTCCCAGTCCAGATGTGTCAGGCGTGGCGTGTAGAGAAAGGCGCGCTCAGATTTCTGGCGATCGAGCAGCCCCTTCTTGAACAGACGGTCGAGGGTGGTCATGACTGTGGTGTAGGCCAGTTTGCGGTCCAACCGCTCAACAACGTCGCGGACGCTGCACTCGTCTCCAGCCCACAGCACTTCCATCACTTCAATCTCAAGAGGGCCGAGCAATAGTTGCTGGCCCGTGCGGTTTGTCAAATCAATCATTACGATAAATGCCTTTCCGGCAGTCGTTATTATCGAGCCTAAAAAGTATCAGCGGACTAAAGCGGTTTGTCAACGGAAACCCAAGCGACTTGCAAAACTGATGTTCCAATTCGAAAGCTGTGAAGCTATCCTGCTCTACAACTCGCTCGTCAGATTATTTTGGAACTCAGAGGGCTTCTGTCCCGAATTACTCTCAAAGCGAGTTGTTGCTAACCCCGATCGTCAGACTAGGCAGGGGTTACGACAATTCTGGACGAAAGTGGCATACCCCCGGCGACTCGGCCAGAACCGCCGGGGGCACTTGTTTAGCAAGTCCAAACTGCCACCGCCTATTTTCCGCCTGCATCTGCCTTGACCTCGAACTCCTGGCCGCTTATCGGCGCCAGAAACGGTATTGCGTAACCTTTGACGTCAATCTTCCCCGCCTTCTTGGTTTCGACTATGAGGTCGTACTTAAACTCGCCCCGGCTGAATGCTTCGTCACCCAAATGAAAGACCAGCATGCCGTTCTTCGAACTACGCAAAGAAACTTGTTCCGGCATCACGTTCTTGATGACAAGGAGGATCTCTCCGCCCTTTTTCTCTTCGGCTTCACGTTGCGCTTTTGATTCGCCTTTTTTTCGCTTCTCCCCAGCTTCGCGTTTCTCCTTCTTATCTTTCGGCGGTTGATAGTCAGGAACCAGTTGGCGCGCCTGTTCGAGGTTGGTGGCCGGAAAATTGCCGCTCCTCCACTCCGGGTCGGGTATGTCCCCCGGACCATCAAGTGTCGGGAAGACGATCAAGGTCTGGTCTGCTTGTAACTCGCGTCCGTTGTTCTTTATGAAGAAATAGCCCACCACTACCGGAAGAGCGATCACTTTGGAACCTTCCGCGAGAAACAGTGGCCGCGAACCAGGCTGGGTGAGCTCCGGGATGCTGATATACGCGGTGCCGGAAGTTTCTGCCACGATGATCGCCGCATTGTCTTCGAAGGCGGCGAACGTCTTGCTGCTATCGCCACTGAAGGGGCCGCTCACCACACAGAGCTGTCTCGTCAGGCAGAGGGCTGCCGCTTTGTAGGATTTCGTGGGCGATTGCTTTCCGGATGGTCCAGCCGGAAAGCTCAAGGTTTTCGAAACAGAATGAGCCGGGTTCCCTGCTTGCCGAAACGTGATGTTCAGTCCTGATCCAGCGCCGGGCACGATGAAAGTAATGGGCCCATCGGCACGCTGTTGGCCCTCACCGGGCGTTTCGACGAGCCAGCCCCAAAGACGTGAGGCTTCGCCCGCTGACTCGAACGGCACTGCCACTCTTGTAACCGTGACTCCCGGCATCCCGTCATATTGATCGGGATTCTCGACCACTCGGCCAGACACTCTTTCACCGGAATGGACTTGGGCAGGCAATACCAGCCCAACCTCTTTGTTTGCGGTGATGATGGGCGGTTGGACTGGAGTCGCAGGCATCATATGCGCCGTCTTTTGCTCCTGGCGTGCGCTCTTCCGCGCCGCTTCCAGGTGATGCATGACTTCCTCGTAGGTGAAATTCTTCACCTGCTCGGCTCCGCCCGCCGCTTCCTCGCCCGACGGACACGGCACAGGCTTGTATTTCTGCGTGGCCGCGTCATATTCATTGCAGCGGTAAACTCCGGTCCACGGATCGTGTGTCAACTTATGCCCGCCGGTCTGCTTGCCCGACTCGTCGAAGACCTGAATGAACTCTCCGGTGAAGTTTGAACTCTCGTCGTAGGTGTTGTGCGCGATTCTGCGGACCTTGCCGTTGGGCCAATACGTCGTGTCGGTCTGCTGCGCGCCGTAATACCCGGGCAGGTATTCGTAATCAACCTTCTGCTGGACTTTGCCGTCGGGGCCGACGGTTCGGGTTTCGGTCACCTTTCCGGCGGCGTTGTAGTCCATCTCGATTTTTCCGTTGACACCGTTGTTCCTGACTTCCGTGTGCTGGGCAACTGCAATCGCGCCACACCCCATTAGTGCTGTCAAGCACAAGAATTTCCATACCAAAGAGTGATGATTTTCCTGCAAACGATATCCCCTTGACGAGATATGGACTAGCGCGGGAGTTGATGAAATCTGCGAAGTCCAGGACTTGATTGCGGCCGTTGGGCTCCCTGTTAGCCGAATTTCGAGTTTAGCACGCAGTAAAGAGTACCAAGACTCGCAGCAGAGGCTCAGTCTTGTGAATGCAGATTGTTTCCCAAGAAGGGAGCGCAAATGTCAAATAATTGTAAATTTTCGCCGAGAAAATAGCGATGCTTTTGTGCGCCATTTTAGTGTCCCAGAGCAAGCCAAGCCTAATAAACACGCTGTTTTTGAATACCGGGGGGACACTTGCGGCCCTGGCACCTGCGTGGTGGTATTTACTACGCGATTAATAGTTGCAATCGACACAGAGCTGTGATTAAATCCTTGCACCTGCCTAGTCTTACCAGGTCCACTTCAGGTAACGGGGAAATCAAGTAATTCGCTAACACGAAATTGTGCTCACACCACTGCGTTTCACACACCAACGAACACCTGCCAGTTGCGACGCTACGGCGTGCAAGTTCGAATTCAGTGCACTCCTAGCGGAAGTAAAAAGGAGAATGGGAAAAACCATGACAAGAAGTAACGCGAGAATCATCGGCGCGTCCATGCTCGCCGTGGGCGTCCTCTTACTATGTGCCCTGCCGCTCGTCGCGCAGGAGAACAACACCTACATTCAACATGCGGTCCGGTTCGGTGTATCGCCGCGGCTTAGCGACCTGGCCAAGCTGCCGCACTCGCCGCAGTACGGTTTTCATGAGAACAACCCGGTTCGGCGCATCCCCAAACGTCCCGTCGGTCCAATAGTAGACACGGTCGAACAGAGCTCAGTCGCCAGTAGCGGAGTGGCTTACTCCATCGGCGCTAACATCCTGGGCGTCGGCAACGGCTTCCCCAACTACAGCGTTCCTGACGCTCCTCCCGATACCACCATGGCAGTAGGCGACAACCAGATCGTGCAGTGGGTGAACGTTTCCTATACGGTCTGTCAGAAGACGTCGCCCTACACCTGCGGGCCGGCTATCGAAGGCAACACGCTCTGGAGCAGCCTGGGCGGGATCTGCGCCGGCAACAATGACGGTGACATCATCGCGCAGTGGGATGTACAGGCGCATCGCTGGCTTCTGGCTCAGAACGTGTTCGCCGGCAGCTACGGTGTTTGCGTCGCAATTTCCACAAGCAACGATGCCAATGGCACCTACTACCTGTATGAGTTCCCGGTGTTGAACAGCGGTTTCCCTGACTACCCGAAGTGGGGAACGTGGGTCAACAACTACGGGCAAACCTGGAATAACTTCGGTCCTGGCGGTAGCGGTTTCGTCGGTCCCGTTTTGTGCGCCTACAACAGAACGAAATTCCTCGCTGGCGACAAGACGGCTGAGCAGATTTGCCACCAGTACCCGAACAATGCTCCCAACTATGAAGACAGCTTGTTGCCGGCCGATATCGACTCGATCACTCCGCCTCCGAACGGTGAGGACCAGTTCGCGATCGGCAGCTGGGGCGACATCGACACTTCCCACGTCTCGCTGTATTCGGTGCACATCAACGACCCAAGCGACTGGACGCAGGGTGCAACCTTCACCGGGGACAACGACGACCAACTCCTGACCATTGCCAGCTACAATCCCGCCTGCAACGGCGCCTACGGCGGCGCCTGCGTTCCGCAGAAGGGAATCACCGATCTGGCGGACTCTCTGGGCGATCGCTTGATGTACCGCTTCGCCTACTGGGAGGACCAACCCTTGGCCAACGTCCTAGCAACCCCGCCCAAGCCGGTACCGGCGCAGCACTGGTTTGTGAATGTGGATGTGACCGCTTCGGGTGGCAACATCGGCCCGCGGTGGATGGAAATCACCGCGCCGATCAAGGTCGTTCAGCCTACCGCTCTTTCGGTTTTCCAGCAGGGCACCTATGCTCCTGATGGAAACTGGCGCTGGATGGGTTCGGTTGCCCGCGACAAAGTGGGCGACATCCTGCTGGGCTACAGTGAATCTTGCGGAAGCACCTGCCCGGGTGGTACGAATGGCGGTGTCTATCCCTCGATTTTCATAGCCGGACGCCAAGTCAACGATCCCCTGGGCCTCGGCAATCTGGAAGCTGAGGTACAGGTGGTTGGCGGCAACGGTTCGCAGCCTGACACCTCCAACCGCTGGGGCGACTACAGCTCCATGCGGATTGACACCAACGACGGTATGCATGGTTGCACCTTCTGGTACACCCAGGAGTTCTACATGGTTACGCAGCGCTTCGACTGGAGCACGCAGATCGCTTCGGTGAAGTTCTCGAACTGCAACTAGCTAGACTCGGCAGCACTGGCGAGGCGTAAAGCTTAGCCAGTGTTCAAACTTCGGGCATCCCGGCAGCGGGATGCCCTTTTTTATTTGCTCAGCTTGCCCCAATTGCGAGCGCAGCGGTCCCAAAATGAATTCCCAATTTTGTTTAGTACGCAGTTAATAGTTGTTTCGCGACCACCGCCGTGGTTAAATCGTTTGTCTGCCCTAGAAGACCAGGTTCGTTTTTCAGGTGCGTAAGAGAGTTGCTCAATCTGAACTTTCTTTATCAGAACGTAACCAACAACCCGCCGCCCATACTGCTCCGGCGCCAAGTTATCTGAACCCTGGGGAGCAGGTAAATACCAGATAAAGGAGAAGGGGAAACATGACAAGAAAATTTCTCTGCGCATTGTTGCTCGGAGGTTGCGTGTTATTGATGTGCAGCCTGCCGATGATGGCGCAGAACAGTTCATCATCCGCGCCAACGGTCACGCATGCTGTCAGCTTTGCAGTGTCGTCGCCACTGCGCGAATTGGCCAGGCTGCCGCAAGCGCCGCAGTATGGTTTTCATGAAATCAACCCGCTCGGCCGCATTCCTATGAAGGACTTCGGGCACGCGGTGGATCCGGTCGAGCAGAGCACGGCCGGCCCTGCCGCGAACTATTCCATCGGATTGAATATCCTCGGAGTCGGCAACGGCTTCCCCAACTACAGCGTTCCTGATGCGCCTCCGGATACTAACATGGCGGTGGGTGACACTCAGATTGTGCAGTGGGTCAACGTTTCGTACGCTGTGTTCGATAAGACCTCGGGCAAAGCCCTCACCGGCGCAATCCTGGGCAACGCATTGTTCAGTAGCTTGGGTGGAAACTGCCAGACCTACAACAGCGGGGACATTATTGCGCAATGGGACGTGCAGGCGCATCGCTGGCTCCTGACCCAAAACACCTTTTCGGGCTCGCCGTATTACTCCTGCGTCGCCGTCTCCACCAGTCCTGACGCAATGGGTACCTATTACCTGTATGCCTTCTCACTGGGCACCTCCTTTCCTGACTATCCAAAGTGGGGCGTCTGGCCCACCGGCTACTTTGAGACGGTCAACAAGTTTGGCTCCATAGCGGAGGTTTGTGCGTTCAATCGGACCAAAATGCTCGTGGGGGACAGTAGCGCTGAGTCTGTCTGTCTGTCACCTGGAGGAGGCGACTTCAGCCTGCTACCCGCGGATCTGGATTCTGCAGTGAACCCGCCGGTCGGCGAAGATGAGTTCTTCATCGGCGGCGTGAATGCCGTGGACAACTCACACCTGTCGCTGTACTCCATGCACGTGGACTGGTCGAACCCCCAGGGGGCGACGATCACCGGCGGCAATAACTCTCAACTCATCGCCGTAGCCACCTACACGAACGCGTGCAACTATCCGTCTGCCTGCGTCCCCCAACTGGGCTCCACTACCTTGCTGGACTCCCTCGGGGACCGATTGATGTACCGCTTCGCCTATTGGGAGGATCCGCCGTTATCGAACGTCCTCGCAACTCCGCCCAAGCCGGTGCCGGCGCAGCACTGGTTGATGAACCATTCCGTAATCGCATCTGGCGGGAATTCAGCGGTGCGGTGGTACGAGTTCACAGCGCCAATCAAAGTAGTTCCCGTTACAAAGCTCGGCGTGTTCCAACAGGGCACCTACGCTCCTGACTCGAATTGGCGGTGGATGGGTTCGATCGCCAGGGACAAAGTTGGTGACATTCTGGTTGGCTACAGCATTTCCAGTTCGAGCATGTATCCCTCGATTGGAATCGCGGGACGCACCGTGAACGATTCGCTCGGCACGCTGGAAAGTGAAGTGGTGGTAGTGAACGGAAACGGAGCCCAACCCGATACCTCAAACCGTTGGGGAGACTACAGTGGTATGCGTATTGACCAGGACGGCTGCACGTTCTGGTACACCACGGAGTACTACATGGTCACCCAGCAATTCGACTGGAGCACGCAGATCGCGTCGGCGAAGTTCTCCAACTGCCATTAATCCTGGCAGCTGCCTGCGCCTCTGTATAAGGCGCGGAGACTTAGCAAGTTGATGTGAAGCCGGGGCATCCAAATCAGGGTGCCCCTGTTTTTTGGCAGCCGAAGTACCGTTCACAGACAAAGATGGAGCGTGTTATGCGTTTACTCGATGCGCAGCGCCTCCATCGGCTCGATGCTGGCTGCGCGGCGCGCCGGGATGAACCCCGCCAACGCAGTCGCCCCTGCCAATATGACAACTGCAATTGCCATGCTGAGTGGGTCGAAGGAACGTACTCCATAAAGTTGGTCGCCCATGAAGTGCGCGCCGACCAGCGCAATCGGAATTCCCAGCGCCAGCCCTAATCCCACCTGCATAAACGCACCGCGCAGTACCAGGCGCACCACATTGCTGCGGTCCGCACCCAGGGCCATCCGCAATCCAATCTCGCTGCTCCGGCGCGCGACCACGTAGGACGTAATGCCATAGAGCCCCACTGCCGCCAAGATCAGCGCCAGCAGGCCAAACAACATGGTCAACCGCGCGATCAGCCGCTCCTGATTGAAGTTGTTACTCACCTGGTCATCGAGAGAATGCAGGTCTTCGACGGTCAGGTTAGGGTCGATGTCGGCGAGGGTGTGGCGCACCATTGGTTCTACATTCTGCGGTTTCGCCCGGAAACGCAAGGTTACCGAGTTGATGTAGAGGGACCGCCCTTCAGCCATGACGAAGTTCGGCTCCGTGACTCGCAACTGTTGCGTAAGTGGCCGAAAATACATGGGGCGAAATTCCTCGCGTGGGTTATTGTATTTGGCGTCGGCGACGATACCCACAATCTCAAAGGCTCCGGCGTACTGGTGGTCAAAGATGCCGAAATGCCGCCCGATCGGGTCTTCCTTCGGGAAAAACTTCCTGACGAAAGCCTGGTTTACCACGGCCACCATCTGCGAAGTGGCTGTGTCACTGTCGGTAAATCCCCGTCCACGAATTATTGGTTGCCCCACTGTTTCAAAATAGCGCGGGCTTACCCGGTCCCACGAAGAATTGTTATGCTCGTTGGGACCCGGTTCAGGCCGTCCGGCCACGCGAATACCCTCGCCCCAATTGTTTCCTTCTAATGTGCTGTAGAGCGCCAGCCCAACGCTCTGCACCCCGGGCAGCGCCGCAAACCGCTGCTCCAACGCCTGGTATAGCGCAGGTAGCTTGGCTGGTGTATAGCCTGCGCCAGCCGGATCCAGGTGCAAAACGTACCGGTTGCTCGTCTGGATGCCGAAATCCTGGTGTTCCAGGTTGCGCAGGCTTTTTGTCAGCAATCCAGCGCCTACCAGCAACACCAGCGACAGCGCGGCCTGAAATACAATCAGCGACTTCTGCGGCAGCGATGAGCGGTCGCGCGTCGAGCGGCTTATTCCGCGCAGCGCGTCCGCCGGATCGGAGTGCGAGGTAATCCACGCCGGCACGATCCCAAACACGACTCCCGTCACCAACGACAGCAGAAAGGCGAATCCCAGCACCGGCAATGACGGGCTGGCCTCGATGGGCACGTGAGGCGCGTCGGGAAAGGCGAGCGACAGGATTGTCCGCGTTCCCCCATAGGCCACGGCCAGACCTGCCAGTCCTCCCATGCAGGCCAACAGCACACTCTCGGTCAGCATCTGTCGGATCAGCCGGCTGCGCGCCGCACCCAGCGCCATCCGTATCGAAGTCTCTGCCTTACGGATGGTGCCCCGCGCCAGCAGCAGGTTGGCAACGTTCGCGCATGCCACCAGCAACACCAGCGCCGAGATGGCCATCAGTAGGTAGAGCCCCTTCCCTGTCTCCTGTTGCAGGTTCTGAATACCCGCTCCCCCGGACGTTATCACGACGTGCTGCTTGGGGATGATCGTTGAACCGCCATTCCGCGTGTATGCATCCTGGGTGTTAAGCCAGACCCGCAGATCATTGGACAGCTTCGCCTGGAGAGGTCCCACGCCCACTCCCGGCTTCAGCCGTCCGATCACGTAGAGCCAGTTGCTTTCCGGCACATTTAGATTCGGATTCTCCCGATCGATGACCGGCTCCAGAGCCAGGGGAATCCACAGGGCTGGTGGACGAGCCCGAATTCGGTCGCCGAAAAATCCTGGCGGCGCGATGCCCACGATCGTTACCGGCTGACCTTGAAGGTAGAACGTCGAACCCACCACCGAAGGCTCGCTACCGTATTCCGATTGCCAGGCCTGATAGCTCATCACGGCCACAGGAGCAGCGCCCGGGGCGTCGTCCGTCTCGCCCAACACGCGTCCGGTGAAGGCTCCGATTCCAAATGTGGTGAAGTAGTTTCCCGAGACATATTCACTACGCAGGGATTTCGCCGGTTCTGAGCCCCGGCGCGCGGTGACCTCGTCGCCTCCGGACTGCATCGCCGCCAGTTGTTCAAATTCGGGCGTGTTGTCGCGAAAGTGCCGGTAGAGTTCATACGAGAAAAGATCGAAGTCGCCGTCGTCGTTCAGGTAACCGCCATTTACGCAGCAATCATCTTTGTCGCCAACCCGGTAAAGCGTCTTCGGATCGACGACCGGCAGCGACTTCATCAACACGGCATATACCAGCGTGAAGATGGCGGTATTGGCGCCAATCCCTAGAGCAATTGTGAGAATGACCGTGATCGCAAAACCCGGTGACTTGAGGAATTGCCGAAAAGCGATGCGGAAATCCTGCATAGGTGATTTCTTAGCCTTCAGGTTCATCAAAGGCACTTGCGTTGCCGCCGGTCGGTTAGTTTAGTCGCAGATTCGATTGATGTTGCCCGGGATGGGACACGACAGCCCCGTCCATCTTTGCCAATCCCTGCCCAAATCCGGACACTTCGTGGACAGTTGCAATCGGCCGCCCTGCTGGAGGAATGGAGGCCCTGGGCAGAGTCGAACTGCCGACCAACAGTTTAGGAAACTGCTGCTCTATCCATCTGAGCTACAGGGCCAATATTTCAAGGCCGGGGCGAGTTCAGTTTAGCGCACTTGCGCTCAGAGACTAATTCTTCACCAGGCGAGCAATGGTCGCGAGCAGCACAGCCGGCGCGTCGCCTTTGGGAAGAAAGCCGTCAGCAAATTCAAGCCCTGCAGGCTCGTCGGCGCTGGCCGAGACAATGAGAATCGGCACGTTCGGCTTCAGCTCTTTCATCTCGTGGGCGATTTCCGTTCCGGTCTTGGCGCTCAAAAAATGGTCGGCGATGACCAGATCAACCGGATTCTGCCTGAAGACTTCGAGACCTGCCTCGCCCGAAGCGGCCACCAGGACCTCATACCCCGCACTTCCAAGCACGAGCTTGCGGACCCGCAATGCTACTTCGTCATCGTCGATGCAGAGAACGAGCGGCTGTTTCGGCTTTGTTGCTGCGGATGCCATGGGCGCGACTACCAGACGAGCAGTATAGCGCAGTGGTCAAGCATCCGGCACAGAATTGTCCCCGTTTCATCACACCGCAGACACAAGTAACCTTGTCAACTTTTCTACACAGCGACTGTGCCCGCCGCGAACTATGCCGGATTGCGAAGCACGGTGCACACCGAGGCGCACAGCGCGCCGCCGATGTTGAAGGTCGCAGCCAGTTTCGGGTCTTTCCTCTGGATCTCCTTCGGGGCGTTGCCCTTGAGCTGCCAGAAGCAATTGCCCAGCATGGCAACTCCAGTGGCGCCGACCGGATGTCCCTTCGCGATCAAGCCGCCGGACGTATTGATGGCGCACTCGCCGTCCACAGCAGCTTTGCCCTCAACCCAGTAACGCGCGCCCTTGCCGGGAGCGGCCTTGCCGATGATCTCGGTCCCGATCGCGCCGGCAACCGTGAAGCAGTCATGGATTTCGGCAATGTTTACATCGGCGGGCGTAGCGCCAGCCATGTCGTAGGCTTTCTTCATGGCGGTGTACGCGCCGGTCGGGTATAGAGTGTTGCGCCCTTCCTTCTGCAGCGGGTCGGTAGCTTGCGCATAGCCCGCGATCTCCACGCAGTCGGCCTTCGCCACGCCCAGCTTCTTCAGACCTTCCTCGGTCGCGACAATCAGCGCAGCATAGCCGTCGGTAATCTGCGAGCAGTCGTAGGTCTTCAGCGGCAGGCCATCGACCACGTAGCGATTGATGCCTTCAATCTTCATCGCCTGCTCCAGCGTGATCTGGACCTTGCTCATCTGCGCCCACGGGTTGTACTTCGCATTCTGGTATTCGTTGACTGCAATCTGCGCCAGATCACTCTCAGTCACGCCGTACACCTGCATGTAGCACTGCATGATTTCGGCGAACAGATGCGGGAAGACAAACACTTTGCCGGCGCGCTCGTCAGGATGCGAGAAATAGCCGAGGACCTCGCCGATCAACTTGCCATCCATCTTGCCTTCGTTGTCGCGCATCTTCTCGTAGCCGACGGCAATCCCGACGTCGCCAACTCCGCTCAGCAATTTGTAGATGACCGACAGGACCGCCTGTCCGCCGGATGCGCAGGCGTTCTCGACTGACTCGATCGGCTTCGCGGCCATTCCGGGCACGGTCGCCACCAGGCCAGAGAGCAGCCCTTGTTTGTTCAAGGTAAAGTTACATGCCGAGCCGACCGCGCCAACATCGATGCTCGAGGGCGAAGCTTTAATCTGCTCGCAGACTCCGGTCACCGCGTTGGCCACAATCTGCGGCACCGTCATGTCCATCAATTTTCCAAACTTCGATTGATTGTAGGCAGCGATGTAAACAGGCTTGTTCATGATTTCTCCTGACGATATATTTCTTCAGATGTTTTCCAGAATCCGCCGGTCACAAATCTATCATTCGGAGCGGGCAATTCTCGGGCTGACGCAACCAACTGCCGTTTATGATCCAGTAACGGCTGAGCAGAAATCAGGAATTCTCGCCGCTCCGGGATAAATACTACCAATGGGTCACGCCTCCCTTCTGCTCTTGTTCTTTACAATCATGGGGTTGCCGACAACATCCATGCAAACTCTTCCATCTAAACGGGTTATATGTAATCCCTTGAATTAAAAGGGATTGTCGAAGTGGATTCTACTCTTCTGGAACCTCACGGAGGAGACGGGATTAACGAAATAGTACATATTTCGCTTCCCACCGAGCCCTGGCCCCTGTTCTTCCGCCGTCGCCGGACGGCAGAGACACTTCGCCTCAAATCGCCAGTGTACAGATTGGCGCGCCGCTGTCAGTGAAGCGGGTCACAGTAACGCGTGATTAAGAGTTGCGCAGTAGAGAGCTCGGAGCGGCTCAGTTTTTTGCTTTCGGTGCGGCGGCTTGGGCGGATTTCTGGAGAAGCCTATCCAAGTTTTCCTTGTAGAGCCGTGTGTTTGGGTGATCCGGCCCCAGCGCCTTCTCGTCAATCGCCACAGCACGCCGCATGAGCGGCTCGGCGGCCGCGTAGTCGCTTTTTGCCACAAGCAGTATGGCCAGGTTGTTGAGGTCTGTCGCTACACCCGGGTGATCAGGTCCCAAAGCTTTTTCGTCGATCGCCAGCGCCCGCCGGTACAGCGATTCGGCTCCCGCGTAGTCGCCTTTATCGTCAAGCAGCGCGGCTAGGTTGTTGAGCGCCGTTGCCACGCTCGGATGGTCTGGCCCCAGCGCTTCTTCTCTGATCGCCAGTGACCGGCGCATGAGCGGCTCGGCTCCCGCATAGTCGCCCTTATCCACAAGCAACTCGGCCAGATTGTTGAGGGCCTTTGCAACTGTCGGATGGTCTGGTCCCAGCGCCTTTTCTTGAATCGCCAGCGCCCGCCGCATGAGCGGCTCGGCTCCCGCATAGTCACCCTTTTCGTAAAGGAGCACGGCCAAGTTGCTGAGGTCTCTCCCAACGTCCGGATGGCTTGAGCCCAGCACTTGTTCGTCAATCGCCAGGGCGCGCCGCATGAGCGGCTCGGCTCCCACGTAATCGCCCTTGTCGTCAAGCAGCTCGCCCAAATTGTTGAGGCCGGCTGCCAGAATCGGATCGTTCGGCGGCAGAGTTTTCTCGCGGATTGTCAGTGACTCCCGATAAAGCGGTTCGGCTCCCGCGTAGTCGCCTGCCTCCTCTAAGCTGAGCGCCTTGTTGTTTATAACCGTTGCGTCATCCGGTCGGATTTGCAGACAGCGCCCAAATGCCACTGCCGATTCCTTGTACTTGCCTTGCTCATAGAGTGACTGTCCCAGAAAAAATGCGGCATCCGCCACTGCTTTTTGATCTGCTGCTTGGTCCGCTGCTAGTTTCGCCTCCCGTTGCTTCAGCGAGTCTTGCAGATCGGTTGTGGCCTTGTCGTAGTTTCGTTCATACAACGCCGCCAGTCCCGCTTCGTAAGGGTCGGTGGTTTTCGCGCCCCAGGCTTTTATGGCTTTATCCAGGTCGTCGGGGCTGAGACCGAATTGTTTGGCGACAGCTTCGAGGTTCGCTTTGGGATTCTCCGGCGCGGCCTGCTTGTCGGCGCTCTTGGGAGCATTCGCCTTGTTGATCTGCTGCACCGCCGCTTTCAGGACCGTACCACTCAGCAACGCCTCGCGGTCGTCAAGCCGAACGACCACCACTCCTACGAAGTTGCCCGACTCGTTTTCGAATGAGGGAACTTGCGCTCGGTAGTCCCACGGCGAGACGATCGCCAGGTCCTTGCCCGAGGGGGACTTCACAATCTGTAAGAAGATCCAGCTTCCCACCTTGGTTTGTTCCGCTAACCTGATGCGGGCTTTACCCTCGGAATCCGTGAATGCGGCTGATCCGCTGTCGCCCTCCACCCCAATCTTCAAGCCACCGACCGGATGCTGGTGGACGTCTTTTACGTGCAGCACGAGGTAGCCGGTTTCCGCCCATGCAATCGGGCAGGCGAGGCACAGCGAGGCGAGACTGATGAGCAGCAGCGCGTTGCGCAGAGGACGTTGCATTTTCTGCCGTGAGCTCCAGCGCCTGGAATATGCCTAGCTTACATCCGTTTCGCGGCTTCGCATAGCCGAAATGGCGGGACGCCAGCGCTGCCTCCGGCGATGTGAACGGGTCTTGTGCCGTCCCTGAAGGGACTCTCCAGCAAAAACAACGCCCACCCAGCGCTGAAGCGCTGGGCTAAGCTCTTTCGCGCCTTCGGCGCTCAGATTGTGCCACATCAGCGAACGATTCTTGGCGTGAACGCGCGGGCTTGTGCCGCCCTTAAAAGGGGCTCGGGAGGAAAAATGAGGCACGATACCCAGCGCTGGAGCGCTGGGCTAAGCTCTTTCGCGCCTTCGGCGCTCAGATTGTGCCACATCAGCGAACGATTCTTGGCGTGAGCGCGTGGGCTCTGCGAGTATAGGGGTCCCCTCGGCTTCGCTCGGGGCAGGCTCTTCGACTCCGCAGGAGTGCCGCACGCGGCCTCCTGCTGCGCTCAGGATGACAGGATGGAGGAATTTAGGCGGTGATTGGCGACCACGGAGCATGTGGCAGCGCGCAACGATCGTGATCCCCGTCCCGCGCGTGGCCAGGCCAATAAAAATT
>JBKQKT010000703.1:0-2898 GCA_052147365.1 Candidatus Korobacteraceae bacterium
CCCGGCCTGCTGCTGATGGGCGACGTCTGCCTGTGCGAGTACATGTCGCACGGACACTGCGGCATCGTGACCGGCCAGGACACGGACATGAGCAAGGAAGTGGCCGAGTTCATCCATGAGCTGGAGGCGCAGGGCAAAAGGCTGGTTGCGATTCCTGCGCCCAAGTCTGGAGCCACCGCATCGGCAACCGCGGTAGCCCCCGCTCCCGTGATCGCTGCCATGGCGGCCGAGAACTACGAGATCCTCAACGATGCCACATTAGAATTGCTGGCGAAAACCGCGGTCTCGCAGGCGCGCGCCGGCATGGACATCATTGCGCCCTCCGACATGATGGACGGCCGCGTGGACGCTATCCGCACCGCGCTGGATGACGCCGGCTTCCAGAACACGCCCATCCTTTCCTATGCCGCGAAGTTCGCCAGCGGATTCTACGGCCCGTTCCGCGAGGCGGCCGACTCAGCGCCGCACTTCGGCGATCGCCGCTCCTACCAGATGGACCCGGCCAACTTGCGCGAGGCCATGCGCGAGATCGAACTCGACCTGGAAGAAGGCGCGGACATGATCATGGTGAAGCCGGCCATGCCGTATCTTGACGTGTTGCACGAAGCGCGCCTGCGCTTCGATGTGCCGCTCGCCGCCTACCAGGTCAGTGGTGAATACGCCATGATCAAGGCCGCAGCGCTTAACGGCTGGATTGATTACGAGCGCGTGATGATGGAGTCGCTCCTGTGCATCCAGCGTGCTGGCGCGTCAGTGGTGCTTACCTATTTCGCCAAGGAAGCGGCGCGGCTGCTGGCATAGGGGGCGATCAGATACGTATGACACTCTCGGACGAAATCAAACAGCTTCTTGACCGCGCGAACTTCGCTCACCTGGCCACTCTTATGCCCGACGGCTCGCCGCAAAGCGTGCCGGTATCGGCGATCGCATCGTTATCTGCACTGGTGAAAGCTCTTTGAAGGCGCGAAACACACTTCGCGATTCGCGTGTTGCGCTCTCACTTGTGGACTTCCACGATCCCTACGCCGAAGCACAGATTCGCGGACGGGTTGTCGAGCGTCGCCCCGACCCCGATCTTAAGGTGATGGATCCCATCTCGGTAAAGTACACCGGCAAGCCGTTTCCCTTCCGCGCTCCCGAAGGCCGTCTCGCTCTATTCATTGAAGCTGATAAAGCGCGCTATACCAAGCTGCCTTTTGAGCACACGCCTACGGTGTAGTGGGAAAGTTACCACGATGGAGGGAATCATCGGAACCAGCCCCGCCGTTGACCCTGCCTCGACATCCAAGCCAAGGACGGTTTCCCAACCGTCCGCAACGCGAACACCCACACTCTTTTGGGCCGTCGCCATCTCCGTCACGGCCGCCCTACTCTTCCTGCGCCGGCCTGACGCTCTTCTCCGTGCGCAGTTCTGGGCCGAAGATGGCGTTGTCTGGTTCGCAGATGCCTATAATTTCGGCGCCCTCAAAGCACTGTTGCGGGCCCGTGATGGCTACTTGCAGACCCTTCCCCGGCTCGCCTCCGCGGTAGCGTTGTGGGCGCCATTGGTGCGTGCTCCTCTGGTGACCAACCTCATTGCTTTAGTGATCGAGGCTCTGCCACCGCTGTTCCTGGTTTCAGCGCGAATGCGCAACCTCGGCCCGCTGGGTCTGCGTTGCACGCTGGCATTGCTCCTGCTGTTTGTTCCCGACGCCAGCGAGGTGCACGCTGCCATCACTGACTCGGAATTTCAAATGGCGGTACTGGCATGCCTTGTAATCATCGCGGAGGTCCCGCGGTCTCTGGCAGGCCGGATATTCGACGTTGTTGTGCTGGCGCTATTCTCACTCACCGGTCCGTTCTGCGTTCTCTTGTTTCCGGTGGCCTTGGCGCGAATCCTAGTGCCGCTGCTTGTTCCGCAATCTATTAACGTGCAGGCGAGTAAATCCGAAAATCGCTGGCGTTGGATCCAGATCTCGCTGCTGGCGGCGGGCGGACTCGTGCAAGGACTGACCGTACTCACCACCGCTGGTGCCCGTCTCAACACCACTCTCGGCGCGAGTTTAGCCACGTTCGTCCAAATCATGGCAGGACAGATCGTCCTGCCTCTGTTCCTGGGACGTAATCCCTTCGACCCAATGACCAGTGGCCCAACTAAGGTAATGCTGGCCTCCTTGCTTACCATCTCCGCCCTGTTCGCGTTCGCTTATGCGCTGGCAAAGGGAAGCCTGGAGTTGCGATGCTTCATCGTATTTGCCTTGCTGGTGCTGGCGGCTGCGCTGGCATTCCCGACAGTGGAGCCAACGCGCTATCAATGGGAACCATTCCTTGTTCCCGGGCAGGGCCTGCGCTACTGGTACCTTCCCAAACTGGCGCTGATGGCGACCTTGGTTTGGCTGCTGGGTCGCCAACGCCCTGCGACGGCTCGCGTAATGGCGGGCGCCTTGGCATGCATCATGGGTTTTGCCCTCGTGAGCCATTGGCGCTATCCACCGTTCCCTGATTTTCGTTTCGACAGCTACGTGCGGGTGTTTGAACAACTCCCGCACGGAGCCACTGGCCAGTTCCGCCTGAACCCAGGGGGACCTTGGATCATGCTGCTGGTAAAGAAGTGAGCAGGCGGAGTGTCATCCTGAGAGCAACGCCCCAAAGAATCCTGCCGCAGCGGACCTCAAGTTATCACCACTGAGATACACAGGACACGAAGGGTTTTTCCTGCGGGCCTTCTCCGTGATCTCCGTGCCTCCGTGGTGAACTAGGCCGAAGTCCGACCAAAGACTCTTCGCCGCAGGAAAGTGAAGAATCGCATAAGAACGGACCGCCAGTGCGACTCGATCGCGGCAGGGGCCCTATCGGGATGTAAGTTCAACCCAAAGTTGCTGCACATTTCTGCATCCGGCAAAAGCCATCTTACGCGCG
>JBKQKT010000704.1:0-12627 GCA_052147365.1 Candidatus Korobacteraceae bacterium
TGGGCTTCGTCAGCATGCTGCGGCAACTGATGAAAGAACCGAAGATCGGCAAGCTCATCGTTCCTATCATTCCGGACGAGGGACGCACCTTCGGCATGGAGTCCATCATCCGCCAAGTGGGTATCTACGCCAGCCAGGGACAGCTGTATGAGCCGCACGATCAGGACATGCTCCTCTACTACCGCGAGGAAAAAGACGGGCAGATTCTGGAGGAAGGTATTACCGAGGCAGGGTCCATGGCCTCGTTCACTGCGGCGGGGACGGCTTACGCCAACTACCGGGTGCCGACGATTCCATTTTTCACCTACTACTCGATGTTCGGGTTCCAGCGCATCGGCGACATGGTCTGGGCCTTCGCTGATTCTCGCGGTAAGGGGTTCATGATGGGCGGCACGGCGGGAAGAACTACTCTTGCCGGAGAGGGCCTGCAACACCAGGATGGACACAGCCTGGTGCTTTCCAGTACCGTGCCCACCTGCCACAGCTACGATCCGGCTTATGTGTACGAGATCGCGGTGATAGTGCAGGACGGCATTCGACGCATGTATCAGGAGCTGGAAGACCGTTTCTACTACATCACCATCTACAACGAAGACTATCCCATGCCGGAAATGCCGCCGGGCTGCGAAGAAGGAATCTTGCGCGGCATTTACAGATACAAGCCGGCGCCGTCAGGGAAGGCAACGATGCAGCTTTTTGGCAGCGGGTCGATTCTGAATGAGGCGGTACGCGCGCAAGGCATATTGGCCGAAAAGTATGGTGTGCAAGCCGATGTCTGGAGCGTGACCAGCTACAACGAACTGCGTCGCGATGCGCTGGCCACCGAACGCTGGAACCGCCTGCATCCCGCCGAACTGGAGAAACGCCCACACATTCTTGTGGCGCTCGACGGGGCCGAAGGGCCGATCGTCGCGGCTACTGACTTCATGAAAGTTGTGCCCGACCAAATAGCACCGTGGCTGGGCAGGCGGTTGCTAGCGCTGGGCACCGATGGTTTCGGACGCAGCGACAATCGCGAGCATCTGCGGCGGCACTTTGAAGTGAATGCTGAGTCCATCGCGGGGGCCGCTCTTTCCCGGCTGGCACGGGATGGGAGCTTTGACGTTGAGCGCGCCCAGAAGGCGTTCGCGGAACTTGGCATTGATACAGAGAAGATCGATCCGGCTATTGCGTAGTCTTCGGTGCTACTGGATCAAAATGTGAACGCCAGTCCGCCGCGGACGCTGCGAGCAGACTGCATCAGGTAGGCTGTCTTGCCATCCGGGCCGATGACCGGCACATAGCCCTGCGCCAGCAGATTGCGCAAGTCGATGATAGCTTCCATGTTGAGCGGCATACCGTGAACATGCGGCAGGGGCTGCCGCAAGAAGATGTTGAAATAGGGATCAGCCTGCCCCGCTGACGTGTTGAACAGGTCAACTGGAGTCAGGGTATTGTCGCCGCTGGTCCAGCGATACGAAGCAATCCAACGCGTCGAGCAGTGCGGGACACCGCCGCTGAGTTTCAGCGCCGCCGTATGCCGCCAGCCGTGTTCGAGAGTGGAACGGACAACGTTCCAATCCACATAAGGCTGTTCCAGTCCGAGCACGCCACCGTAGGCGTAATCTGCAGTTGCAGTGATCCCATTGGAAAACCGCCGCTGCAGCACCAGTCGCACGCCCTGGGCATCCAGCCTACCGCCGTCATAGCTGAAGGTGCCGGAATAGACATCGGGCAAAATGTCGTCGCCATTGATGCCCATCTCCCCTATGCCGATTAACGCCGGGTCCTTGACGCGATCATTGAAATAGGCAACCTGCAGCTTGTTGTTGCCGAACCGCTGCGAAAGCGAAACCTCATGATGGTGAGCGTTCTCCAATTGCGGCAGGCCATCCACCATAGTCATGCGCGGGGCGCTTTCGCTCAGATCGGCCGGGGCTGTATCGAATCCTTTGCTGGCGCGGGTGTTGGGCACTTCGGTCGAGTAGCGATATTCCAGGATGAGATCGGGAGTGAGGTGAAGATCAGTGGTCCCCGACGGACGAAACGCATTAACCTCACGCCCCAGGAACTGAATGGCCTGGGCATCGCCGCCAACCCGAATGTCAAGCAAATCACCAATTGAGAAACCGTCAGAGTACGACATGGCCAGCGCCTGCAGAGCACCGCCATGGGGAACCTCGTCGGGCGTGGAGAAGCGCCGCACGGTGAGAGCAACGGAAGGAGTCCAGCCATCTTCGTTCTGTCGCCGGTAGGAAACGCGGACAACGCCGTCCGGGACTCCCCCGCCTGGGTATCCCAAGTCTCCCGCTAAACCAATGACCGCGGTATGGAAAAGCGAATGCTCGACGTTAAAGGCCGTGCCAAGATCTGCAGCGCTGCCGTAGCCCTCACTCGAGCCACCGGCCATGAACGCCAAGGTTCCCTTGGTAGAACGGTCGTGTTGTGCTGACTCCACCACAACTGGAGCACCCGCCTCAAAGCGAAGAATAGGGCGATTGGCGGTCGAGCGGAGGGTCCACTTCCAGCTATCGTCTTCGTCAGCGCTTCGCTTCAGGTCCGGCATCATGCGAATCGCTTCGAACAAAGTGTTGAGCGTGATATTAAGGACTTTGCTGGCGCCCGCGGCGAGGGCCACGTCTTCGCGTAAGGCGGGCAGGAAAGAGGGGGCTGTGACCCGCAGATCGTAGCTGCCAGCCTGCAGCCCGGCGACCCGGAAGAACCCTCTGACGTCAGTCAACGCCACCTGGTGTCGCCCTGCATTGCCAGCCACTTCGACGGTAGCGCCCATCTGCGCAATCCCTGCCGAGTTTCTGACATATCCCGATATCGAGCCAGGCTCTACCGCGGCCAGGGCGGCAGCACAGAGGGAGATCACCATCACAAACGATGCCATTATTCGGGTCGTCATCATGAGCTCCAAACCGAGGCTCCCAGGATCAAAACCAACCGGATCCGAGCCTGCTTCCCTAGCCGGTGAGGTAACCCTACTACTCAACAGCAAACTTTACCGAGGGCGCAATCTGCTGCTTCGATATATTATCCGCCACTTTCACCGTCAACTTGTAAACACCAGGCTGAAAGCCGGTCAGCGCCAGGCTCTTCTCCAGAGTCATCTGCTCACCTACATTAGCCATGGTGTCCGTCGACTCCGAGGCATGCAGCACAGCCTGATTGCTGGCGACGTTCACGATTTCGTATTCAATATTGGCGGACGGCTTCTTCGTCTTGCCGTCTGCCTGAAGATTATAGACCTGCATCCACAAATTCATGCGCTGGTCGCGCTTGAAACTTGCAGGTTTTTCCGGCGCCTCGAGGTGCGGATAGGCGAACTTGGTCTCCCCAATTACAAAGCTCCCCGACCCGACGCTTCTGTTGGGTACCTTTTCCATGTGGTCGGCCAGGATCATCGAGGACGATGCCAGCTTGTCTTCGTTGAATTCTGGCACCAGCACCCCATGGCTCCAGCTTCCGACGCGATCGCCGTTAACATCCTTTACCACGACATCGAAGCGATACCGGCCTGGTCGAAGCGGGATAGCCTTCCAGTAGAGTGAGGAATGCTCGATAGTTTTTTCCAGCAGATCGTTGGGCACGTCCACCTGCACGGTGTCTTCGAAGGTCTGGGCAACTTTCCCAGTCAACCCTGTTACGCGCCCGAAGATGTTCACCGTCCCGCGCTGAATGCCGTCTTTACTGGTGAAGGTAATGTCCTTGTTCTTCACCTGAACCGTGACTGGAACTAGCACGGTGTCACCCGTCACCTTGACGAAATCGGTCATGACCTCGAATGGCATCAAGTTCACGTTGATCTTGTGGCTGACGACTTCCTCAAGGTCTTTGAATTTCACTTTCGGAGGGGCGTTGATCTTGGCCATCAGCTCGAGCTTGGTGAATTCGTTGTTGTTCTGTAGCTGCTGCTCCGGGCCGGCGTTGGCGCCGAAGGGGCCGCCGGTAATGCGGCTAGTCTTGCTGGCCAGGCCCATCTGCTCGTACAGCGTTTGGCCCCCGTTGGGGGTATGCAGCAACGCATCCTTTTCGTTCTGGTCCACGGTCAAGTGAAACTCGCCGCACATGCAGGTATCGACGAACTCGAGGTTGATTTCCTGGCCGATGCCCTCAATGTAACGGTAGCGCCAGTCTTCGAAGGGAAATGTCGAAGTCGAACCGCCGCCTTCTTCCATCGTGCGCTCATACATGCCACCAGAAGGATGCGCATCAATCTGGTCCGGCGGACCGTACATGATGTAAATCCGGCCACGGTCCGTCCTCCATCCGGGAACGCCGGCGGGGAAATGTTCATTGGCATAGGCAATGCGACGATAGTGCTCTTCCTTGTATTCATTCTCCGGAGTGTCCGGAGTGGGGTCGCGACGCAGCCAGAATTGCTCGATGAACGCGTCGCGTTCCTCGTCGTTCGATAACTGCTTAAACGCCGAGAGCTCCTCCGGAGTAATGATCCAGCGGACATCCTCGTTGAGCCACTTCTTGTAGGTGGAGCTCAACTCCTGCTTCGTGGCCTTGGCATTGGCTTTCTTCTGCTTGTCCGTGAGCGGTCGCTTTAAAGGATCGACTTGTTGCGGGCTGCCAGCCTGACCCCCGGCGGAAGCATCGGAGGTCTTGCCGGACTGGCCTGAGGCATTCGCGGATTTATCATCGGCTGCCGCCGGAGTAGAACTCGGTGGCGCCAGCGAAGTGGACGTTTGGCTGGCTGACGAACCGGAATTCTGGGTTGTCGGTGGCGTGGAACTCTGGGCCATCAACGGCACGCCAGCCCCGACAGCGAGGAGCAGCAACGAAAAAAATAGAAGAAAAACACGTAACTTTATGTGCAAAAAAACACTCCTACGCCGACACTTGCACCCACTAAATTGTAAGTTCTTGGGAGCTTGAAAGCAAGGTGGTGGACCCGAATTCCGAAACACCAAATTTAGCTTCTCTTTCACCCTTTTACGACCGCTAAGAAGGTCAAGACGCCCTATCTTCTAACAAACACCTTCCTCAGCAAAAGTCGCTGCCACTTGCGCCCCCCAGCAGAAACTTGTTCCGCCAAGGGGCGCCCTGCCCTCGGCCAGCTACTTCCGCCCAAGGGTCGCAGTGCCAAACCTGACCGGATATAATCTAGCTTGGGGAAAGTGTCGGGAACTGCCGCTGCGTCTGCAGGCCTTCGCTTCCACGGAGCGTGTAAACTGGTCATCCCAGAGAAACTGAAATTGGCGCTTTCCTGAGGAACCTTCGGACATCGCAATGCGTACTTATGCAGAGCAAGATGAAGGTGTGTCCCTGGCACAGGGCTTCCCGATCGAGGATTGATGAAGAACTGGAAAAAGATCGCCATCATTGCCGGCGGAGCCGTGATTTTGTTGGCCATCGTCGGTTTCACTGTCCAGCAGAGTCGCAAGGGAGTTGTCACGGTCCAGACCGGAAAAGTAGTACGGGAGGACATCACGGCGGTTGTGACTGCTTCCGGAGAGATTAAGCCCAAGGTGCAGGTGAACATCGGCTCCAACGCGTTCGCCAAGATCACGCGTTTGTATGTTAAGGAAGGCGATCAGGTCAAGAAGGGACAAATGCTAGCGACCCTGGACAACGTCCAGCCCGCGGCTGACGTTTCCGCTAATGACTCGGCACTGAACGCTGCGCGTACCGATGCCATCGCAGCTCAGCAAGCGGTTAATACGGCGGCTGACGACTTGAAGTCGTCTGACGCCGCGTACGAGCACGCCAAACTGGACTACGACCGCGCCAAGAACCTGTATGACTCGCAGTTGATCGCCAAAGCCGATTTCGACGCTAAGAAGGCTGCTTTCGACACCGCCGTAGCGCAGGTAGGGATGGCCAAATCAAAGCTCGCGCAAGCCAAGGCCCAGCAGGATTCTGCCCAGGGCCGTGTCAGGCAGAACGCCGCCAATCTTCGGCATGCCGCCGACGTGCTCAGCAAAACGGAATACGTGGCTCCGTTCGACGGAGTTATCACCAATGTTCCCGTGCGCGAAGGCGAAACCGTCGTGCCCGGCATCCAGAACTCACCGGGCAGCACGCTTATGACGATCGCCGACACCTCTGTGATTACAGCCGAGGTGAAGGTGGACGAAACCGACATCGTCAATGTGCAAGTGGGACAGACTGCCGAGGTGTCCATTGATGCCATTCCGAAACAGAAGTTCAAGGGTGTCGTGACCGAGATTGGGCGCAACGCAGTCCTCCGCTCCACTGGAGTCTCCACTGCCCAGAGCACCTCGAGTGGACAAGAGGCTAAGGACTTTAAAGTAGTTGTGGCTTTGCAAGACCCCCCAAAAAACCTGCTGCCGGGATTGTCGGCGACGGCCCGCATCACGACCGCAACGCGCGCCACGGCCCTGGCGATTCCAATCCAGGCGTTGACGATTCGCCAGCGCGGCGAGCTTGAGCCTGAGAAAAAAGGCAACGCCAAAGCCGTAGTACCAGCCCCCGCAAGCGCCGAGGCAAAAGAGGAGTTACAAGGAGTGTTCGTCGTTTCGAACAAGAAGGACGCCGTCTTCGTACCTGTAATCACAGGTATCAGCGGCACAACCGATATTGAAGTGACAAAGGGGCTAAAGGAAGGCGACGAGATTGTTACCGGCAGTTACAAGGTGCTTCGGACCCTCCGCAACGGCACCAGCGTGAAAATTGACAACGCAGCCCCAAAGAAGCAAGAGTCGGAATCGTAGCAGACGGTTGAGCAACTGGCAGGAAGGCAGGCAGTCCGCACTCATGACGAACCCGGACCAGTTACCTGAGGAGAAAAAAATGGCGACACAACTGGCGAGCTTGCCCGAGACGCAACCCGTGGTCGCTCCCGAAGACTGCATCATCTGCACCGAGGACCTGTGGAAGACCTATGACATGGGATCGGAGCAGCAGGTCCACGCATTGCGTGGGGTGAGCCTGCGCATCCAGCGTAATGAGTATGTCGCCATCATGGGCCCCTCGGGTTCCGGCAAATCGACGCTGATGAACCTGATCGGCTGCCTCGATACGCCCAGCAAGGGCAACTATTGGCTGAATGGACAGTTGGTCAGCGAGCTGGATGACGACGAGTTGGCTCGCATCCGCAACAAGGAGATCGGGTTCGTCTTCCAGACCTTCAACCTGCTGGCGCGCGCTACCTCGCTGCACAATGTAGAGCTGCCGCTCATCTACGCCGGTATTCCAGCGGAGGAGCGCCTTGAACGTGCCAAACAGGCTCTAACTGCGGTCGGTATGGGAGACCGAATGAACCATAAGCCGAATGAGCTTTCGGGCGGGCAGCGGCAACGCGTGGCCATCGCTCGTGCGCTGGTCAACAGTCCGTCGATCATCCTCGCCGATGAGCCCACTGGCAACCTCGATTCGCAGACCGGCGTCGAGATCATGGCGCTGTTCGACCGGCTCCACGAACAGGGTAACAACATCGTCCTCGTCACCCACGAGCACGACATCGCCGAGTACGCGCACCGCGTTGTACACATCCGCGACGGACGTGTATTCAGCGACCAGAAGACCCTGCGAGCGTAAGAGTAACAGCCAGATCGAGATCCTGCGCCCGGCGTTCGCCGGGCGTTTTGTTTTGCCTGCGAGTCGGTGTAATCTGCGGAGGGTTCATTCTTACGAGGATTGCATGCTTGTGCTCGTCGTTCGCCGTTTCCTGTTGGTTCTCGCATTCGCCGCGGGATCGTCTTGCTGTCTCAGCGCCCAAGGCACGCTTCCAATGCCTGTCGGACGAGGGCAAGAGGACACCAAGTCCGCCGACGTGCGTGAGTTGGTTTCGAAGTATTGCCGCCTGGATTACGAAGGCGCGCGGCTTGACGGGAAAGACTGGGCTAAAGTCGAGCCGCTGGTCTCCTGGAAGAGCAATCCTGAATATGCCGAGATCAATGTTATCGCGCGCTACACAGTTGATCCCGAGCCAACTTCCAGCCACGAGAAGTTCACTGTGACGGTTCGCTATCGGTTACTGGGAAGCTACAATCTGGTCACAGGTTACGCACCGGAAGGGCCTGGCGCTGTCCAAAATGTGGAGTTCACCGTGACCGACACGAATGGCAACCTACGAATCTCGGACTCGGAAAATAATCTGCCGCATCCTTCGCGCGCCACCATGCTGAAGTGGCTCAACGAAAAGCTAAACGCCGCACAGGACGAGACGTCGAAGAAGCGATACCAGGACGCGTTGCAAAAGTTGCAGGCACAGCCGGCTTCGCCATTTGCGAAATAGACTTTTTCTCCGGCGGAGTTATTGCGTCGCGCCTATGCCGGTTGCGGCGGTGTGCACCGGAACAGTTGGGGGCTTTACCGCGAAGAAGTCGTGATCATATAAGTTGCGGTACAGATGGCCGGCAAGCTCGGCAGCCTTGGGGCCGAAGGTCGGACGGCCGCCTTCCAGAAAAATCACGGTCACGATGCGGCCATATTGAGTGTTGGCATACGAACCGAACCATCCAAAGCGCGTGCCATCCTTGGAGCAGGTGCCCGTCTTCCCCAGGATCGGCTCCTCGATGAAACTGGTGCGAAGGGACCGCGCTGTTCCATATTCCACCGCTCCCGACATTCCCTCAGAAATTTCCGGAATCAGCGGCCCGATGTCCAGCTTGCGTTTCACCTTCGGTGTGAAGTTGGTTATTTCCTCGGGTGTCGTGGGATGCTGCAAGTAATACAAGGTGCCACCGTTTGCGATGGCGCCCATCAACGCAGCCAATTGCAGCGGAGTAAGTGAGATGCTCTCACCAAAGGAACACATCTTGCCTACGCCGCCCAGTTTGGCATCCAGCTCGGTAGAGGGGAACGTGCCCAGATGTTCGCCGTCGATGTTCCAGCCGGCCATCTCACCCAGACCGAATTGGTGGCCATAATAGCTCACTCTCTCAAAGCCGAGCTTGCGCCCTACCGCTTCGAAATAGGCGTTGTTTGACTTTGCCAGCGCCGTAGTCAAGTCCACGCGCCAGTACTTGGCGAGCGGCACCTGTGTGTCTTTCGTAATGACGTTCTCGCTCAATGCGGCCAGGGCCACCGCGACCTTAATGGTCGAGCATGGTTGCGCGCCGGCTGACAACGCCAGCTTCTGGTTCACCATGGCCAGGACTCGGCCACTGTCAGGATCCATTGCGACAACGGTGCCGTTCATGTTGCCTAGGGCTTCGACCGCGGCGGCCCGCACAATCGGGTCTTCACCTGCTGTGATGTCGCCCTCCATCTGGTTCTCAGCGAAGGAGCTGGCGTAGAAGCGTTCGTGGTAACGGTGCGCCTTCGATACCTTGTAGCTGGAAGCGTTCCTGGCGGCAGACGTCTTGGTGCTATGTTGCGTCCGCGCGATCTTCTTTTGCGTAGTGCTGGTTTCCGTTATCTTGTGGGACTTCGGATGTGTTTTGTGGGTGGTCGCGATGGTTGCAGCGGAGGCGCCCAGAGGTAATAGCACCAGGATACTAACCAGGGAGGAAATGGCGGTACGCTTTAACATCGAAACCCTTGAACTTAGAATTGTCTTCCCCAAAAAATCTCGCCCCGTGCCAACGTTGGCGGCTTCTCCGGCACGAAGACCTACATCGTAGGGACTTTCCATTTCAAATTCAACGCAAAAATCGCCCGCCACCGATAAAACCCGTACCTACGCTGATACGTCCCTTGCCGCCCAGCTTTTAGATGCAAGGTCCTCTAACTTAGGAGCTACGCGGCTGCGATCGGATCTGCACTTCTCAATACTTATCACATTTGGTCGTCGGTGCAGCCGTAACAAAGCTGGTTCGGGGGCGCAAGCAGCTCGCTTTGGGAACTCGGTGGCGTTGTCCCGTTCCGGTCGCGGTCACTTCCTGTCCTCGACTTTCCCGGGAGCGTTCTATCAAATTCCGAAGGCTTTTATTCGCATCGCGAAACTTCTCAAAACAGCATGGGTTCAGCACAACAACAACCCTGAGAATGGTCGTGTAAAAACGGCTACCCCTCCGATGTGCAACTCGCCCCTGTCCATCGGAGGGGCTCTTTTTTTGTGGCCGTTGGTTCCTTCCTTTAATTCGAGTCGCACCTTCCCTGAAATGCCAGGATGCCTTCCAAATACTCCTGAACCGTGTCCGATCGCCGCTCCTGTGCTACCCCCTTACCCCTCTCCTGTTATCGATGCTCTTCAGAATAAACGACTTATGCCGCTATTATCTGACATTTCGATGCAACTTCTTGAGCCACAAAGACTTACTGTAAAATACTCTTTTTAAAGGACTTATGATCCCTCGCTGCCCTCGGGATTTCGCCCTTCGGCGTCACTCAGGGGCAGATTCTGCGGACCCCTCTCCTTCGACTTCGCTCGGGATCACGCCGACAAAACGGCTCAAATTGTCAAAGAGCGAATTGCAACCCGCGCTCCCGCTCGGCGGGACGGGTGAGGGACAGCGATGCACCCAGCGCCCCAAATCGCAAGCTTACCGCCAAACGGCGCGCTGTCAAGATTACGAAGGTACAGGTCAGGTAACTGTACTTTCGTAACGTTTCAGGGGAATGGTAACCAGTTGTCGCGCCCGGCGGCCGGCAGCAAACTCCCGGAATTGTCATCACGAGCGGGGCTTCAGGCCCGCGAGGGATCTGCTTTTTCGTCACTCACCAAACAGCAGATCCCTCGTCGCGCTCGGTCGGTCGCCGCAGCGACCTCCCTCGCGTCTCCTCGTGATGACAATTCCTCAGGGAAGCCATTTCCGCGCGGCTGAAAAGCCTGCCCTGAGCGAAGCCGAAGGGCCGTGCCCTGACACAAGGCGATTTATTAGATCGGTTGTACTAGAGCAGTTACTGGGTCGCCGTATCCGGAGCACGGGTAGAGCGGCGCTTCAGCGCCGCGTTGACGCTGCTGTCCCTTTTGGCTTCAGCCTCACTGCGGTGCAGTGAGGCTGAAGTCTGGGTCTTGGAGATCGCAGTCGGACGCGGGCCTGAAGGCCCGCTCCACCCGGACACAGCAACTGAGGAATGGCTCTAAGCCTCGTTACCCTATGGGTGCAGGCCCAATTCTGGCTTCGTTGTCCGCGGCAACGGCAATAGAATGGCGAAGCGGGGAATGGTGATCAGTTTTCGCATCCATCCGTCGAGAACTCCAATGGGAATCTCAGGCCGTCGAAGGAGGACTGATTGAATTTCCTGAACCGACTGCAACCCCTGGCGCTGCTGGTTCTGCGACTGGCGCTGGGCACAATCATGATCGCCCACGGCTGGCAGAAGATTGCAGATCACCTGCAAGGCATCATCGGAGTAATCCATCACATGGGACTGCCGACCTTCATGGCCTATCTCGTGGTGGCGGCGGAGTTCAGCGGCGGCATCCTGCTCGTGATTGGGTTTCTCACGCGATTGGCAGCACTGGCGATCCTGGTTGACATGCTGGTTGCGATCTTCAAAGTGCATCTGCCCAACGGCCTGTTTAGCCCCAAAGGATTTGAATTTCCCATGGCTTGCGCAGCCATCGCGTTCGCGCTGATTTTCACCGGCTCCGGGCCTATCGCGATCGATTGGTTGTGGGGGAGTAAAGGACGATGATCGAAGTCTCAGCCTATGCCCGGGCGTGCAACTTCCTACAACTTGTCATCCCGACCGAGGGCTTCAGCCCGAGCGGAGGGACCTGCGGTCGATGTCCTGCCAGGAAATCGCCTTTCCCCACTCGGCGGAGAGGTCCTGCCACGTCGGATTCTTCGATTCGATCAAATGAATCTTCTTCTCCCGTCGCCATCGCTTCAGTTGTTTCTCGCGCGCAATGGCAGCGTGAATGTCTCCAAAGATCTGGTACCAAACCAGGCGGTCGATATTGTATCGGGCGGTAAACCCTTCCACTTCGTGCTGCTTGTGCTGGCGCACGCGTCGCTCAATGTTGTTGGTCACTCCGACATAGAAGTTGTGCGATCGGCTGGCCATGATGTAGACCGCATAACGATGTTCTCTCACACGACAATCCTGCTGCTTGTCCGGTGGGCCGTCTGTGTCCTCCATCACAGCGCGGTGGGACCGCAGATCCCTCCGCTCGGGCTGAAGCCCTCGGTCGGGATGACAAAATCAACATTTGATTAGCTACCTGGGGTTGTCCCTGCCCCAGGTTCGCGGCCCTCTTTGGCCGCTAACCCTTCGACAAGCTCAAGGGCACGCTCTGGGCGGAGAAACGTGCGCGTCGGCCCCACGAACGTTTTCTATTCGCGATCTCAGTTCGTCGGCAGTGACCCCAGGTTAGCCCAACAGAAGGGCACCGGGCACCGGGCACCGGGGTCATCAGTCTATCCATTGTCTATCGATCGGAATATTCGTAGCGGTCTTAAGCGCGATACCAAGGATGGAAGACCATGTTTTGGCAGCAATAGAGACGTCTATTTTGTCACCTTCGGCCAATAGCCGACGCGCGGAAGAGTCCCCTGCTCCAGAGTCGGGTAATTTGGCGGATAGACCGCATCAATCGGGTTGATCATGAAGTAGCCTCCACCTCCGCTTTCCTCCAGCTGGCCGTTGGGGGCACAGGTCCCGAATTGAGTGCCGAAGCCAGTGCCCCACACGATTGTCACGTAGCCATAGCTGTCAGCGGTAAGGGCGGAAACGTCTACGCCGAAACCTCCAATCGAGTTCACGCTGAAGTTTGACTTGTTAATCGCAGCTACGTATGCGCTCTGATAGGTGCTGGCATAGACATTGGTGGGA
>JBKQKT010000705.1:0-4137 GCA_052147365.1 Candidatus Korobacteraceae bacterium
GGTGGAAGCGCCGGGCTTTAGCCCGGCGAAAGAAGGCGAGGGAAGGATGGGGCTTCAGCCCCAGTCGGGGCTAAAGCCCGAGTCAGAGGAGGAGCCGGATCGCGGGGCTGAAGCCCCGCGCTTCCACCCGGCCGCGGCACCCGCCGACGCCGGTCTTACCGGCATCGGCGTCGCAATAGGCACGGCCGGATATATGTCACCCGAGCAGGTGCTCGGCGAAAAGTTGGATGCTCGCACCGACATTTTCTCCCTGGGCCTGGTTCTGTACGAGATGGCGACTGGCCGGAGGGCTTTCAGCGGCAACACTGCGGCTGTGGTCCACGGAGCGATTCTCAACCAACCGCCAATCGCCATCCATGATTTGAACTCCCTGATTCCACAGAATCTGGAAGATAGCATCAACAAGGCGTTGGAAAAAGACCGCGAGCGGCGGTACCAGACAGCGGCAGAAATGACCGCCGACTTTGAAGCGATCCAGCGTCTGGTTCTGCCGCCCGAGCCTTCAGCTTTTGAGCCGGCCCCGGTTCGCCGAGGGAAGCCTTGGCAACTGGCGGCAGCAGTAGCACTCGCGTGTGCCCTTAGCGCAGCAGTCTGGTGGTGGCTTAAGCCCCCGAAAATAACCGACGTTGTCTTGGCCGACTTTAGCAACGCCACCAGTGATTCAGCCTTCAACGACTCCCTGAATACGGCCTTGCGGACTGAGTTGGAACAGACGCCCTATCTGAACCTGCTGGCCGCCGACAAGGTACGGGGAATCCTGAAGTCGCTGAACTATCCCGAAACCCAAAGGCTGACAGCGGAGGTGGCGGGCGCAGTCTGCCTGCGTTCGAACAGCAAGGCGGTAGTGGGTGGCTCGATCCGCGATGTAGGAAATCGCTATCGCATTGAGCTGAAAGCTACCGACTGCAAGACAGGGAAGACACTGGCCGCGACATCGCTGGAAACTGCGAATCGAGACGAAATTGTCAAGACGCTGGGCATGGCCGGCAACGAGTTTCGGCGCAAGCTGGGCGAGCCGCGGGAGTCGCTCCAAAGATTCAACCAGCCGCTGGACCAAGCCACCAGCGCGTCGCCGGAGGCATTGCAGGCCTTCACCGAGGGCTGGGAGCAGAAACGTCAACGAGGTGATGCTCCGGCGGTGCCTTATTTCAAACGTGCCGTGGATTTGGACCCGAATTTCGCCCAGGCGTATGCGTTTCTCGGAGTGGGTTATCGCAATCTAGCCGAGGCAAAACCCAGCATGGAAAATCTCCGAAAAGCATACGAACTGGGTGACCGAGCCACGCAACGGCAAAGGTTCTACATCAACGGCACCTACTTCCGTCTGGCCACCGGCGATCGTGAAAGGGCCATTCAGTCCTTTACCGACTGGGCAAAGACCTATCCCAAGGACCCGGTGGCTCATGTCAGTCTTAGTGCGGTACTAATGGAGGTTGGGCAACCCGAAAAGGCGGCCCTAGAGGCTCAGGAGTCGATCCGGCTGCAACCGACCGCAGCGGCATATACCGACGAGATAGGATCCCTTCTTAAGGTGGGCCGTCTCGAAGATGCAAGAGCTGTTCTTCAGGAGGCACAAGACCTCAAGATAGGCAGCCACCTGCTGCCGCTGTACCAGTATATGGTGTCGTTCTTGGCGGGTGATACCGCTGCGAGCGAGGAGCAGGTAAGATCGGTCACGGGCATCTCACGTGGCGGGCTACTGTGCCTTCATTCTTATGCTCAGGCATTCTATGGCCGTTTCGTCCGCGAACGCGACTTCCTGGGACAGTTGGAAGACTTAGCCCGACATGACAACGCCCCAGACTCCGCCGCGGATTGCATAAGCAGCAATGCATTGCAGGAAGTCGAGGCCGGCAACTTCACCGAGGCGCGGCAGCAGGCCGCAAGCGCCCTGGCCTTGAGCCAGGGACGGGACATCCAAGCCTCTGCCGCGCTAGCCCTGGCGCGGGCAGGCGACGTGGAGGGCGCTGAGAAATTGGCGCAGCAACTCAATCAGGACCACCCGCAGGACACCATAATGCAGTACTATTCGCTGCCCACCATTCGGGCGGCCATTGCACTGCAAAGGAAGAATCCCGTTGAGGCCATTGAGATCTTGAAGGTGGCGCTCCCATACGAATTGGGTGGCGTGTCTTTTTCCAACCTCTATCCGGCTTATGTGAGGGGCGAAGCCTATTTGCAGGCAGGCCAGGGACAGCAAGCAGCGATGGAATTTCAGAAGCTACTCGACCATCCAGGCGTCGTGGGGCTCTCTGTCCTGGGTCCCTTGTCGCATCTTCAGCTTGCCCGTGCGCAAGTGATGATGGGCGATAGGGCGGCCGCGCGCAAGTCATATCAGGATTTCTTCGCTATCTGGAAGGACGCCGATCCTGACGTTCCCGTCTACAAGCAAGCCAAAGCCGAGTACGCGCGGCTACATTAAAGTTTAACGAGTAGTGTCGAGTTCGCCATCAGACGCCGCTATCGAGACCGGGGCTCGAGCAATCGGTTTTCTTTACCCATCGCTGCTATTCTGTATCATGCGGGGTATCCACATGGAACAGCAGGTCGAACAGAAACGCGAACAAGTTGCTGAGCTGTGCCGCCAGTATCACGTACGGCGCCTGGAGATCTTCGGCTCGGCCCTGCGCGATGACTTCGATGTCCGGCATAGCGATCTTGACTTCCTGGTGGAGTTCGAGCAGCTACCTGCAGGCATATACGCCAAAACCTACTTTGGCTTGATTGAGGCGTTGGAGAAGCTGTTCCAGCGTCCGGTGGATCTGGTCGTTGCCTCCGCCATCAGGAACCCGTACTTCCGCGAAAGTGTTGAACGCAACAAGACCCTGCTCTATGCGGCTTGAAGCGAAGAAGTGCCTGTACGACATCCAACAGGCTGCCGAACTGCTTACACGGTTCACGACCGGCAAGAGTTTTGCCGATTACCAGCGTGAGCCGATGCTTCGCCTCGCGGTGGAGCGAGGACTGACGATCATCGGCGAGGCGCTGTCGAAATTTGCCAAGCTTGATGCTGCCCTAGCCGTGCGAATCAGCGAACACCGTAGCATCATCGCATTCCGTAACATCCTCGTCCACGCCTACGCCGAGGTCGATGACCTTATCGTGTGGGGCATCGTTGAGACCGAGCTTCCCCAACTGCGGCAAGAAGCCGCCGCTCTGCTACGCGAAACCGAGGAACGACAGAAGTGAACGGGATCAGAGTTGTGGGGCGAAAGATACGTTAGCCTGCGTGATCGATTCTCGCCTTGGCTTCAGCTCGGCAAGACGAATCCCGTCATCACATTCTGAAAGGCCGCTTGGAACTTTTCCATCTCTTCGCGGGTGCCGATGGTGATGCGCGTATAGGTCGGCATGGACGGCCAGGCGCGGCCGATGATGACCTTCTGCTGCGCCATAGCAGCGATCACTTCCTTCGTCGGACGCCCGGCGTCCAACATGAAGCAGTTGGAAACCGACGGGATGTACGAGTATCCGTTGCGGTCGAGCCACTCGAAGGTCGCGGCACGAACTTCCGTGTTGATGCGCTTGCGTTCGGCGACAAGTTTCGACTCCTTCAGGCTGGCGGAGGCGGCTGCCACCGCGGTCACCGGCATGGGATTGCCGCCGCCATAATTCTGCAGCTTCTGCACCAAGTCGGGCCGGGCGATGGCAAAGCCACAACGCAGGCCCGCCATCCCGTAAATCTTGGAGAAGGTGCGCAGCACGATAACGTCTTTGCCCGCCTTGACCAGATCAATGGCGGATGGCGCATCGGAGAAATGAATGTAAGCTTCGTCCACCAGGACGATGGAGCTCTTCGGCTTGTTCTCGACCAGATACTCGATGTCGGAAAGACTGGTCAAGGTCCCAGTGGGATTGTTGGGCGTGCAGATGTAAAAGACGCCGGCATCGGGCGCAGCCGCCAGCATGGCGCGCACGTCATGGGCGTAAGTCTTGGTCAGCGGCACGTTGACCACGCGCGCGCCGGCATTTTTCGCGGCATGCTCGCCGCTCTCGAAGGTCGTATCGGCAGCCACGTAGCTTGCCTTCGGCGAGGTAAACACCATGACTGTGTAGTGCAGCGGCTCGGTCGATCCGGGGAAAATCCTGACATGGTCTTCGGGCACGCCGATCTGGGAGGAATAGAGCTTGACCAGT
>JBKQKT010000706.1:0-5675 GCA_052147365.1 Candidatus Korobacteraceae bacterium
GGCGCCATCCTGGCCGACGTGGGCAAGCTGCTGGAATACGAGAACGTGGACGGCAAAACGCGGCAGAGCAAGCGCGGCGAGTTGTTGCGACATCCGTTTACCGGAGTGGCGCTGGCCATGGAGTGCGGCGTGCCCGACGCGGTATGCCACATCATCGCAGCGCACGCGGCCGAGGGCGACCTGGTGAAGCGCACCACCGAGGCCTACATCGTGCACCACGCCGACTTCATGGCCTATCTGCCGTTCAAGAACTTGGCGAAATAGAAGGAGATTCGGATGTCCACCACAACCGCGCCTGCGCTAAACAAAACGGCTGCGAGGCCCACGATCACCGCGGACATGTCGCAATGGGCTGCCGGCGTCACGTTCGAGCAGCTTTCACCGGACGCCGTGTACCAGGCCAAGCGCTTCCTGCTTGACAGCATCGGCTGTGCGCTCGGCGGATATCAGCAGCATGACGTCATCATCGCACTGGACGTGCTGAGCGAAATCGCCGGCCCCGGCAAGGCGACGGTCATCGGCAGTGGTCAGCAGATGGACGCAGTCTCCGCGTCACTGGCCAACGCGCTGATGATCCGCTGCATGGACTACAACGACATCTACTGGAAGCAAGACCCATCGCACCCGAGCGACATTTTTCCCGCCGCCATTGCCTGTTGCGAGCGCGCGGGCAGTGATGGCCGCGAGCTGATCGTGGGTCTGGTTCTCGGCCACGAATTCGAGATGCGGCTGTGCGAGGCGGCCTTCCCCGGCATCCGCGAGCGCGGCTGGCACCACGCTACTCTTACCGCCTTTGTGTCCCCCATTGTGGCAGGCCGCATGCTGCACCTGGGCGCCGAGCAGATCCAGCACGCCATCGGCATAAGCGCCAGCGCCAGCGCCACGCTGGGAGCGGTCACCGCCGGCAAACTGACCATGATGAAGAACACTGTCGATCCGCTGGCCACACAGAGAGGCGTACTGGCCGCGCTGCTGGCGGAGAAGGGCTACACTGGCCCCGAGCACGTCATCGACGGAAAAGAAGGCCTGGTGCATAGCTTCGGACCCGAGTGGAAACTCAACTTCCTGACTGACGGATTGGGCGATTCCTGGCGCATCACACAATGTGGGATGAAAGCATTTCCTACTGAAGCGCTGACCCACACTCCGATCTCGGCAGTGCTCGCACTGGTGAAAGACCACGACCTGAAGGCCGATGCGATCGCCAAGGTGCACATCCGCACCACCGCGCGCGGGGCCGACATCCTCAGCGATGCGAGCAAGTACGAACCGCATACCAAGGAAACGGCCGATCATTCGCTGCCTTACGTTATCGCCGCCGCCATTGCCGAGCGCCAAGTCACGCCGCTACAGTTCACGCCGGACAAAATCATGCATCCGGTGATTCGCGCGCAGTTGCGCAAGGTGCAGGTTGTCGCCGATCCTGACATCGAGAAGGTTTTCCCGGCGTTACAGCGTGTGATCGTGCGGATTCACACCATCGATGGCCGCGAGTTTACGACCCAGCTCGACTATCCCAAGGGCGACCCGCGAAATCCTCTGACCGACAAGGAAATTGAGGAGAAGTTTGAGGCACTCGCAGGACCGATAATGTCACGCGACGCGCGCCGCCGTGCGATGGACGCAATCTGGGACCTGGAGAAGCAGGCGAGCGTGAGCGAGTTGATGAAGCTGTTCAAGGCCGACCACGCTGTTGCAGGTCACTGACATGAGACAAACCATCGTCGAGAAAATCGCGCAAGCGCACATGACCGAGGGACCTGAGCGCCCCTTGTGCGCGGGAGACTTCCTCTCCATCCGCCCCTTTCACGTCATGACCCACGACAACACCTCGGCGGTAATGAAGAAGTTTAAGGCCATCGGCGCGACGAAGGTACACGACCCTGCGCAACCGGTCATCACTGCCGATCACGACATCCAGAACACGGAGGAGTCGAACCTGGCGAAGTATCGCAGCATGGACGCGTTCGCGCGCGAGCAGGGCATCGACTTCTATCCGCCGGGCACGGGCATCGGCCACCAGATCATGGTGGAGCAAGGGTACGTTCTGCCGGGCACGTTCGTCGTCGCCTCTGATTCGCACTCCAACATGTACGGCGCGCTCGGCGCCATCGGCACGCCGGTGGTGCGCACCGACGCCGCGGCCATCTGGGCGACGGGCGAATTCTGGTGGCAAGTTCCCCGCACCGTGCAAGTCGTGCTCGAAGGTCGGCTCGCACCGGGCGCCACCGGCAAGGACGTCATCGTCACGCTGTGCGGCCAGTACAACCAGGAAGAAGTGCTGAACGCCGCCGTCGAGTTCGCCGGCCCGGGTGTGGCGTCGCTCACGATGGACGCACGGCTGACCATCGCCAACATGTCCACCGAATGGGGCGCGCTGGTCGGCTGGTTCCCGGTGGATGAAGTCATGCTGGCGTATCTAAACGCCCGCAATCGCGAGCTGCGGTCGCGCGGCTTCACGCGCATTCCGGAGAAGAAGTTTACCGAGTGGCGCGCTAATCCTCCTGCGCCTGATGCGGACGCGGTTTACGCCGGAAGTATCATGCTGAATCTTGCTGAGGTGACGCCGTACGTCTCCGGGCCGGACACCGTGCAGGTAATGCAGTCGGTTGCCGAAATCGCGAAGAAGAGAGTGGCAATCCAGAAAGCGTATCTTGTTTCCTGTGTGAACTCGCGCCTGGAGGACCTGGAGGCCGCAGCCAAGGTGCTGAACGGTAAGAAAGTCGCCGCCAGCGTCAAGTTCTATCTCGCCGCGGCCAGCCGCGCAGTGCAGAACGAGGCAGAGCAACGCGGCACCTGGCAGACGCTGCTCGAAGCGGGCGCGCACGCGCTGCCCTCGGGATGCGGGCCCTGTATCGGGCTCGGCACGGGCCTGCTGGAAGCGGGCGAGGTCGGCATCTCGGCCACCAATCGCAATTTCAAGGGCCGCATGGGCTCACGCGACGCGCAGTGCTATCTGGGCAGCCCCGAAGTCGTCGCGGCATCGGCGGTCGCAGGCTACATCTGCGGCCCGACCGAGATGGAGGGCCGCGCGCCGGCAAGGCACTTCAAGGAATTCGCGACGAGCGTCGCACCTGCGGAAAAGGTTAACATCCTGCTCGGCTTTCCGCGCAGTGTGCGCGGGCGGCTCGTTTTTCTGCCGCAGGACAACCTCAACACCGACGGCATCTACGGCAAGGATTACACCTATCGCGAGGACATGACGCCGGAGATGATGGCGGCCGTTGTGATGGAGAATTACGATCCGCAATTCTCCGAACGGACACGAAAGGGCGACGTTATCGTCGGGGGATTCAACTTCGGCACCGGCTCCAGCCGCGAACAGGCTGTGACGGCCCTGAAGCACAAAGGCATCCCGCTGGTGATTGCGGGCAGCTTCTCGCAGACCTATCTGCGCAATGCCTTCAACAACGGATTTCTGTGTATTGAAACGCCCGAATTGGTGAAGCGGCTGCGATCGCAATTCGCTGGCGCAGTCGCGGCGAAAGAGAAGACAATCATTCCCGGCGATGAGATTGACGTGAACTTCGCCGCCAGCACTATTTCTTATGGAGGCGAGGAATTCACCTTCCCGGCGCTTGGGAGCGTGCCGCAGTCGCTGGTGATTGCGGGAGGGGTGGAGAACCTGGTGAGCAAGAAACTAGGGTTGAGCGCATCGGCTGTGGCTCTGTAATCCCACAATGTGGGAACCGTTTATAGGAGAATTTGCAATCATGCCAAAACCTACCATCGTAACCATGCCGGGAGACGGCATTGGAAATCAGGTACTGCCTGAGGCGATTCGGGTGCTCGACGCCGTCGGCTTCGAGGCCGACTACGTGCATGCCGACATCGGCTGGGAGTGCTGGACCAAAGAAGGGAATGCCCTGCCCGAGCCCACGATTGAATTGCTGCGGCGGCACAAGGTTGGTCTGTTCGGCGCCATCACTTCGAAGCCGAAGAAGGAGGCTGAGGCGGAGCTGAGCCCCGCGCTCAGGGGCAAGGGCCATCAGTACTTCAGCCCGATAGTTTCCATGCGGCAGATTTTCAGCCTCGACATCTGCACGCGGCCCTGCCTATCGTTTCCCGGCAATCCGCTGAACTTCATCCGCAAGAAGCCGAGCGGCCGCTACGAGGAGCCGAAGGTTGACGTGGTGGTCTTCCGCCAGAACACGGAAGGCCTCTACGCGGGAGTGGAGTGGACGAACCCGCCGCAGGCTGTGCGCGATGCGCTGCGCACGCACCCCAAGTTCACACCATTCGACCAAGTTGCGGGCGAAGACATCGCCATTTCGGTGCGCATCATCACACGGCCAGCGGCGCGGCGCATTTGTACGGCGGCCTTCGAGCACGCGCGCAAGTTCGGCTACAAGTCGGTGACCATTTGCGAGAAGCCCAACGTGCTGCGCGAAACCTCGGGCATGATGGAGGGAGTCGCGACGGAAGTGCAGAAGCGGTACAGCGATATTCCGCTGTGGTCCACCAACATTGACGCGCAAACCATGTGGCTCACCAAGAACCCCGAGGATTACGGTGTCATCGTGGCCAGCAATCTGTTTGGCGACGTCATCAGCGACGCCTTCGCGGGCCTGGTTGGCGGGCTGGGTTTTGCAGCGTCGGGCAACATCGGCGAGGAGGTCGCGGTTTTCGAGCCGACGCACGGCTCGGCGCCCAAGTACGCCGAGTTGCACCCGCCGATCGTAAATCCTATTGCGATGATTATGTCGGCGGCTATGATGCTCGACCATCTCGGCGAGAACGACAAGGCGTGCAAGATTCGCGGCGCCATCGCGGCCGTCGTCGCCGAAGGCAGGGTGCGCACCTACGACATGCTACGTATCCCCGGCGGCGCGAAGTCGCTGGCGCAGGGTGCAGCTTCGACCACGCAGATGACCGATGCGATCGTCGCCAAGCTGGGTGTGCGCGCCGAGGAAGTTCTGGCGGTCGGTGCAGGTAAAGCTGGCCAGTAGGCAGTTCGGGTAGAGGCGGGATCGGGTAGAGCTGGCCAGTGGCGAGTTCAGGTAGAGGCTGGACCGGGTAGAGCTGGCCAGTAGCGAGATCGGGTAGAGCTGGCCTTTAGGCCAGCGTCCCGGCGGCTTGATGAATCAGGGGCTTTGGCCCCGGAGGTACTTCTCTTTGACTCTTTCGGCAACAGCTTTAACCAGTCAAATGCGTCGCGCCGAGGCAGGACGCGCCGGAGGCGACGTTCGCTCCGACCTGCACATCAGCTTCGAACCACGGGTGAGCGGTGGCATCCAGATCGACCTGCAATCGCGTGTCGCACTGTACTACGGTGACGCGATTCGCCAGCAGGTGCGCGATGTCTTGCGCTCCCTCGGCATCGAGCACGGATACGTCGAAATCGTGGACGAAGGCGCGCTGCCGTTCGTCATCGCCGCTCGCGTCGAAGCGGCGGTGCGCCGCGCCGGGCTCGGACCGGGCAAGTCCGCCCTCCCGGAAGCCCTCCCACTACCAACGCCGTCGGCGCGCGATCGCCTGCGCCGCTCGCGTCTTTACCTGCCGGGCAATGAGCCCAAGTACTTCATCAACGCCGGGCTGCACGGCCCTGATGCGATCATTCTCGACCTCGAAGATTCGGTCCACCACGCCGAGAAAGATGTTGCGCGGCTGCTGGTGCGCAATGCGCTACGGGCGGTGGATTTCGGCCCGGCCGAGCGCATGGTCCGCATCAACCA
>JBKQKT010000707.1:0-4227 GCA_052147365.1 Candidatus Korobacteraceae bacterium
CGTTCTGTCAAATCCTGGCTCTCGATAGGAAGCCGGGCGCAAAAAGCGCTACTGCCGACGTTGATTTGGAGCGTCCACTGGCAGGAACAAGAGGAACCGTTTAGAATACCGACTCCTTTCTGTTTCCCACCGCAAAGTGGCGGCATCTATTGGGTACGAGGGTCATGAGATGACGAACACGGGCCCGACGCAAAATTCAGCCGAGCAAGCGCCCGCGGCAAATGGGCTGGCAATCGTTCGTGTCACGATCGGTGCAATGCTGGTGTGGGTCTTCTTCGAAAATCTGGGGAAGGGTCTCTACACGCCGGCGGGGTATGCAGGCCTGATCAACTACTACATAAAGGCGAGTCACTCGCCGGCTGCGTGGAAGGCAGTGATGGGTTTGGCGGCGAGTCATGCCGCAATGGCCGCTCCGATGCAGGCCGTGACTGAGATCGGTCTCGGAATCCTGCTGGTCATCGGTCTGCTGACGCGCCCAGCCGCCTTTGTGGCTTTTCTGTACCTGGGCAGCCTTTGGGTCTCTGAATGGGGTACATCGTGGATCTGGGAACTGCTGGTTTCAGTGCTCGCATCGCTTGCGCTTGTGGTGGGGAGGGCCGGTCGTGCGTGGGGTGTTGATGCCTGGCTAGCGCGGCGCTGGCCGTCCTCCCCATGGTGGTGACTTGAGCCAAGGTCAAGTGCGAGTGTCGGTTGTCATTCCTACACATAACGAAGCGCAGTCCATCAGCTGCGTCTTAGCTGATCTCCCTGCTGACATTGTGACGGAAGTCTTGGTCGTAGATAGTAATTCAACCGACGGAACTCCCGAGATCGCCTCAAGGATGGGAGCCCGGATCCTACGCGAGCCTCGCCGCGGATACGGGCGCGCCTGCTTGACCGGACTGGCTGAAGCAAGCAGGCCTGACATTGTGGTGTTCCTCGACGGCGACTACAGCGATCGACCGGCTGAGCTGCCGCTTCTCTTGGCTCCAATCATTGATGGCCGTGCCGATATCACCCTGGGGTCGCGGCTGGGCAAGCAGAGCGTTCGTGGCTCGTTGCCTTGGCACGCTGCGTTTGGCAACCGCCTGGCCGCCTTCCTGATCAGATTTTTGTACGGTTTGAGGATCAGCGACCTTGGACCGTTCCGCGCTGGGCGAGCGGATGTCCTTCGCCGGCTCAACCTCCAAGAAACGACGTATGGCTGGGCGGTGGAGATAATTCTAAAGGGTGCGCTCGGCGGATTCCGCATCGTTGAGGTGCCGGTGAGCTACTATCCGCGCATCGGAAAATCGAAGATCAGCGGTACGCTAAGGGGCACCGTGGGAGCGGCGTGGTTCATCCTCAGCCTGATAGTGCGCTATTATTTTCGGCATCGAAGAGCCAGAAATCCCCGGCCAGCGTAAACGTTGGCTCCGCGCTCCTATGGAATCCTCCCGCGAAAACGTCGCACGTTCGTCGAGCTTGGGGCGAACGCTGGTCGTCATGGCAAAAGCACCAAAGCCGGGGATGGTCAAGACTCGCTTATCTCCGAGCCTTCCTGTTGAGGCGGTCACTGAACTGTATCGCTGCCTTTTAAACGACACCATCGCGCTGGCGCACTCGTTGGAAATGGTGGACGTCGCCATTATGTGCCCGGCCTCCGATGTCGAAGAACTGGCGAAGCTGGCGCCGAGTGTGTCGGGCGTATTGGGCCAGAAAGGACAAGGCCTTGCTGCAGGCCTCAACTCGGCATTTGCGCACTTTGCAGCGATTGGCCGCCAACGCGTCGTTGCCTTCAACAGCGATAGTCCGCATCTGCCGGCGTCAATTCTTGAAAACGCGTTCGAGGCGCTCGCCGACTATGAGGTGGTTGTGGGACCGACGCACGATGGCGGTTATTACCTCGTAGGGGCGAAGGCTTCTCACCCTGGGCTTTTCGACGGTGACAGCATGGGAACCAAGAGCGCGCTTGAGGCTTTACTGGCGCGCGCTCGCGCACTCCAGCTCTCCGTCGGCTTCACCGATCCCTTCTACGACATCGACGTGGCTGTCGACTTGACCCGGCTCGCCGCAGAACTGGAACTCGCTCCCGCTCGGGCGCCACGAACGGCGGTCTGGTTAAAGCTGTGGGCGCCGGTGGTGGCACAGTTGCGGACAGGCACGGTAGGCCTGTGAAGCTCGCGCCATCCCGCAGATTGTACGGGCTCGGCGCCATCTTACTTGTGGCGCTTACGATCTGCTCACGCCACTTCAGCAGAGTGGGTGGACCGTCTTTCATCGTTCCGCTGGGCGTTGCCGGCATTGCGTATCTCCTTGCCATTCGCGAGTTCTTCGCGACTCCAAGATTTCCGCGCCGGGTCATCGTGATCGGGCTGGTGTTGACTGGCCTGTGGCGTATTCCGTTTCTTCTGTCATCGCCGGGACCTGATGATGACATTCATCGATACCTATGGGATGGCCGCGTGCAGCGTCTCGGCTATAACCCTTATATTGTGGTTCCCGACGACCCTGCCCTGGCGGGCTTGCACACACCCGAGACCCGCACGTTGAACAACCCGTATTTGCCGAGCCCGTATCCAGCGGGCGCTGAGCTTTTTTTCCGGGCGGTAACTGCGATACGTGAATCTGTCTTTACGCTGAAAGTGGCATTTGTACTTTGCGATGTCGCGATCGTTCTCGTCTTGCTGGATATCCTGCGTAGCAGCGGGCAAGGAGCGCACTGGGTTCTGGCTTATGCCTGGAACCCACTGTTGGCAATAGAGGTGGCGGGCAGCGGTCATATCGACATTGTCGGCGTGCTGCTGCTCGTGGTGTCTGCCGCCGCGGTGGGGCGACGCTGGCGTACGGTTGCAGCGCTGGCATTCGGGCTGGCGGTTGCAGTGAAATTTCTTCCGATTGTACTTCTGCCACTTTACTGGAAGCGTGTCCGGATACGCGACGGCGCGCTAGCAGCAGTTGTGGTCGGACTTCTATACGTACCATTTCTCAACCACGGGCAGATTCCGATCGGCTCGCTCGGCACTTACGTGCATAGTTTTTGGTTTAACGATCCGGTGTTTGCAACGCTCGAGCGATTTGCCGCTCCGGAGTTTGTAGCAGTCCTGGCAGTGCTCTTGGGCTTTGTTACCTCAATCTGGCAAAGAAGCAAGGCTGCGGCATTGTCTCCGGATGCGTTTGCCTGGCCCATGGCAGCGTCGCTTCTATGTGCACCGGTCGTATATCCCTGGTACCTCCTCTGGCTGCTGCCGTTTATACGGTCAACCTCGACCGTGCCGCTCATCGTCTGGACGGTAAGCATCATCCCTACCTACTATGTCTGGCACCTGCGGGCGATTGGACGTCCGTGGCTGGTTCCTGGCTGGGCTATGCTGCTGGAATATGGGTGCGTGGCAATTGCCGGCGGAATTATCGGGTTTCGCCGCTTCAGACGACCGGCGGTCCCCCCATGCTCAAAGAACTAATTGCTCCCCGCCGACGTGCTTTCGTGTAACCGGAAGCTTTTGACTGTCATCCAACACCGCATCCGTTTAATCCACCGAGGAGCGAACATATGAGAAGTGTCCGCCGCTTAACGATGGTCGGTCTTTTGCTTTGCGGAGTGCTAGGCCTTGCTGCAACCTCCTGGGCGCAGACGCGCTCGCCAATTCTGGATGAAGTCGCCAAAACCTTCGGTGTCGACTCGTGGGATAAAGTTGAGGCGGTCCGCTATACCTGGAATGGAGAAATTACCGGGCTCTTCAAAGCTGCTCACAAGTGGGAGTGGGAGCCCAAAACCGACAAGGTTACATTTGAAGGCGTGGACAAAGATGGCAAGCCGGTCAAGGTTTCCTACATGCGCTCCGAACTCAGTAGCCAAACCGACGCAGTTAAAAATCAGGTCGAGCCGAGTTTCGTCAACGACAATTATTGGGCTCTGTTCCCCTTCCATGCTTACTGGGACAAGAGCGCCAGCGCCATCGATCAGGGCAAGTTTAATTTGCCAGTTGGCCCCGGTATGGCTGAGCTGATCCCGGTGAAGTATCCCACGGATGGCGGTTACACGCCCGGCGACGTTTGGGATCTCTACGTTGGGAAGGACAACCGCGTCGTGTACTTTGTCTACCACCGTGGCGGGGCCAAGCCGCCGAGCCGCGTTTTCGCAACGTGGGCAGGCTACAAAAAAGCAGGTCCAATTCTGTTCTCAACCGAGCATCGCGGCAGCGCCGACGGCAAGCCTCTGCACATCTTCCTTTCTGATGTGGCAGTTAAAGTGACCGGATCCGACAC